>NZ_JALQDP010000044.1:0-1046 GCF_023631165.1 Caballeronia sp. AZ1_KS37
CCGATACCGAACGCGAGCAACTGCTGTCGGCGGCGCGCAGCCGAACGGTGCGTGCGGCGGACGTACGACGCGCGAAGTTGATCCTGATGCTCGAGGACGGCGAATCGCGCGACAGCATCATGCGCACACTGGGTTGCGACTCGCGCTTCATCGCGCGCTGGTCGGGGCGCTTTCTTAGCGAGCGACTGTCTGGCATGTACGCCCGACATCCCGGGCGCGCTCCCAAGCAGCCGCCAGCCAGACTTGAGGCGCGTGTGCTCAACCGTACTCTCAAGCACAAACCTGCCGACGGCTCGACACACTGGAGCAGCTATAAGCTTGCGGCAGAGCTCGGCGACGTGTCGGTCTCGACCGTGCAGCGCATCTGGCGCAAGCATGGGGTCAAGCCGCAGAAGTTGGAGCGGCACATGGTCTCCAACGACCCGGACTTCGAGGCCAAAGCAGCCGACGTGATCGGGCTTTACCTGAACCCGCCGGCGCACGCAGCGGTGTTCTGTGTGGACGAGAAGACCGCGATTCAGGCACTCGACCGCAAGGACCGGATGCTGCCGCTGTCGCCGGGGCGCGCCGAGAGTCACGGCTTCGAGTACAAGCGCAACGGCACGCTCAGCCTGTTCGCGGCGTTCAATACTGCGACCGGCGAGGTGCTGGGCAAAACAGCGCTGCGCCACACCAGCGAACAGTTTGTGGCCTTCCTGACCGACGTCGTGGCCAGCCAGCCCAAACACAGAGAAATCCATGTCATCTGTGACAACGTGAGTAGCCATAAGACGGAGCGGGTGGCCACCTTCCTCAAAGCGCATCGCAACGTACGTCTGCACTTCACGCCGACCTATTCGTCGTGGCTTAACCAAGTGGAAAACTGGTTCTCGCGCATCCAGCGTGATGTGATCGCCCGTGGCATCTTCACTTCAGTAAAAGATCTGGATCGCAAACTCATGCATTACATCCGCGAGCACAATAAACATCCAAAGCCGATCAAGTGGAAGTATGACGATCCTTCACGTCGAATCCGCCAGGTGCCAAATCAATGACGCAGTCGACTA
>NZ_JALQDP010000045.1:0-174739 GCF_023631165.1 Caballeronia sp. AZ1_KS37
CGGGTCTCGCGAGCGGCTATCTGCGGCGCGCGGCGCTCACCGCGCAGCGCTTCGTCGCCGACCCCTTCACTTCTGGCGATCGCATGTACCGCACAGGCGATCTCGCACGTTATCGTGCCGATGGCAACATCGAGTTCCTCGGCCGCAACGATCATCAGGTGAAGGTGCGCGGCTTCCGTATCGAGCTCGGCGAGATCGAAGCGCAACTCGTGGATCATGCCGCCGTGCGTGAAGCGGTCGTCATCGCGCGGGCCCGCAGCGAAGCCTCCCAGGATCAGCAACTCATCGCTTATGTCACGCTGCTCGCCGATGTCGATGCCAGTGTCTTGCGCGAGCATCTCGCCGAGCGCTTGCCCGATTACATGGTGCCCTCAGCGATCGTCATGCTCGATGCACTGCCGCTCACGCCCAACGGCAAGCTCGACCGTCACGCGCTGCCCGATCCGCACGCCGATGCCTTCGCGTTGCGTCCCTTCGAAGCGCCTTTGGGCGAGACCGAATCGTCGCTCGCCGATCTGTGGGCCGAATTGCTGGGCCTCGATCGCGTCGGCCGGCAGGATAACTTCTTCGCGCTCGGCGGCCATTCGCTGCTGGCCGTCACGCTCATCGAACGCATGCGCCGCATCGGCCTGCACGCCAATGTGCGCGATCTCTTCGCCACGCCCGTGCTCAGCACGCTTGCCGCATCGATCGAGCGCGGTGCGATTGCGCACGATATCGTCGTGCCGCCCAATGTCATCACGCGCGACACGACCGCGCTCACCCCTGCCATGCTGCCGCTCATCGCCTTGACGCAAGCGGATATCGACTCCATCGTCGAACAAGTCCCGGGCGGCATAACGAACGTGCAGGACATTTACGCGCTCGCACCGCTGCAGGAAGGCATTCTGTTCCATCACATGCTGAGCACCGAGGGCGACCCGTATCTGCAAACCGCGCGCATCGCCTTCGATAGCCGCGAGCGTCTGGATGCCTGGCTCGATGCGCTGCAACGGATCATCGCACGGCACGACATCCTGCGCACCGCCTTCATCCACGACGGCATCAGCACGCCCGCGCAAGTCGTCTGTCGCCAAGCGCCTGTCACCATCGATGAGATCGAGCTCGATCCCGCACACGGTCCGGCTGTCGATCAACTCGCGCGTCTGTTCGATGCGCGCTCGCAACGCCTGCCTCTGCATCGGGCGCCCCTGCTTCGGCTCACCATCGCGAAGGAACACGATTCGCCGCGCTGGCTCGCGCTGCTCGTGTGGCATCACCTGATCGGCGATCACGTTACGCTCGAAGTGATTCAGAAAGAGATCAGCGCATTGCTCGAGGGCCATGCCGATGCGCTCGATGTGGCGCAACCGTTTCGCGATCTGGTCGCGCAGGCGCGGCTCGGCGCCACTCAGCAGGAGCATGAAGCGTTCTTCCGCGACATGCTCGCCGCGCTCAGCGAGCCCACGCTGCCCTTCGGCTTCACCGATGTGCATCACGACGGCTCCTCGGTCGCCGAAGCTCGCGTGACGTTGCCCGCGGCGTTGAACACGCGTCTGCGCACGCAGGCGCGAGAACTCGGCGTCAGTCTCGCCAGTCTCTGTCATCTCGCATGGGCGCGTGTGCTCGACGCGGCAAGCACCGGCGATGGCCGCATCGTCTTCGGCACCGTGCTGCTCGGGCGCATGCAGGCAGGTGTCGATCAGGCGCTCGGGCTGCTCATCAACACCTTGCCGATTCGCCTCGATGTGAACGATGTCTCTGTTGTCGATAGCGTGCGTGACACGCATCAGCGTCTCGCGGCCTTGCTGCAGCATCAGCATGCCCCGCTCGCACTCGCTCAGCGATGCAGTGGCGTGGCCGCGCCCGCGCCGCTCTTTAGCGCGCTGCTGAACTATCGCCACAACCAGGCCGTCGCCGATGAACAATATGCCTTCGAGGGGATCGAGCTGCTGGGCGCCGAAGAGCGCACCAACTATCCGCTCATGCTCGCTGTCGAAGACAACGGCGAGAGCCTTGGCTTGACCGCGCAAACGCTCGCGCCGCTCTCGCCCGATCAGTTGTGCGGGTACATGGAGCAAGCGTTATCGAGCCTCGTGCAGGCACTCGAGCAGGCACCGCAGACGCCCGTCGACCAACTCGATGTGCTGCCGCCCAAGACGCGTCAGTTACTGGTCCAGACGTGGAACGATACGGCTGCGTCGTACCCTGTCGATCTGTGCATTCATCAGTTGTTCGAGCAGCAGGTCGAGCGCACGCCCGATGCGATCGCGCTGATCTTTGGAGATCAGACGCTCACGTATGCGCAACTCAATGCGCGCGCCAATCGGCTCGCGCATCATTTGATCAAGTTGGGCGTGCGTCCGGAAGATCGCGTGGCGCTGTGCGTGGAGCGTGGCATCGGCATGGTGGTGGCGTTGCTCGCGATACTCAAAGCGGGCGGCGCCTATGTGCCGCTCGATCCGGCTTACCCCGGCGAACGCCTGACTCACATCCTCACTGACTCGACGCCGCGCCTCTTGCTCGCCGATGCCATCGGCCGTGAAGCACTCGGCGATACGGGTACGTTGAGCGTGCTCGATCCGGATGCATCGCTCGATGCATCAGAGGACAATCCTCAAACCAGAATCGAACCACATCATCTCGCATACGTGCTCTTTACATCGGGCTCCACAGGCAAGCCCAAAGGCGTGATGATCGAGCATCGCCAGATGCTGAACTTCCTGTGCTCGATGCGCGATATCACCTCGATGAACGCCGCCGACACACTGCTCGCTGTCACGACGATATCCTTCGATATCGCGGGCCTGGAGTTGTATTTACCCTTGAGCGCCGGCGCGCGCATCGTGCTCGCATCGCGCAACGATGCAGCCGATCCGCTCGCGTTGCAAGCGCTCATCGATGCACACGCCATCAGCTTCATGCAGGCGACCCCGGCCACCTGGCGCATGCTGCTCGACACGCAGTGGAACGGCAGCGCGAAGCTTACCGCGCTGTGCGGCGGCGAAGCGTTGTCCGCGAACCTCGCGGCGCGTCTGAACGAGAAGGTCAAGGCGCTGTGGAATCTCTACGGTCCGACTGAAACGACGGTCTGGTCCTCGTGCTATCGCACGGGCCGCGACGCGCATAGGTCATCCACGGTATCGGTCGGCCGGCCGATTGCCAACACGCGTCTGTACGTGCTCGATGCGCACTACCGGCTCGTGCCGCCGGGTGCCGTGGGCGAGTTGTATATCGGTGGCGCGGGGGTGGCGCGTGGTTATCTCAATCGTGCCGAGCTCACCGCCGAGCGCTTCCTCGACGATCCGTTCATTGCCGATGCGCGCATCTATCGCACGGGCGATCTCGCGCGCTATCGCGCCGATGGCAATCTCGAGTTCCTCGGACGCAACGATCATCAGGTCAAGATTCGCGGCTTCCGGATCGAACTCGGCGAGATCGAAGCGCAGCTCGCGAGTCATCCGGCCGTGCGCGAGGCCGTCGTCATCGCACGGGCGCGGCGTGAAGAGACGCAGGACCAGCAGCTCATCGCCTATGTCACTGGCGCCACCGCTATCGATACGAACGCGCTTCGCGAGCATGTGACTGCGCGCTTGCCGGATTACATGGTGCCATCGGCGTTCGTCACGCTCGATGCGCTGCCGCTCACGCCCAACGGCAAGCTCGATCGGCGCGCATTGCCCGATCCGCAGTGGCAGGATCTCGCCGCTTATGTCGCGCCGCGCACCTCGCTCGAACATACGCTCGCGCAGTGCTTTGCCAGCGTCCTCGGACTCGAGCGCGTGAGTGTCTTCGACAACTTCTTCGCGCTCGGCGGGCATTCGTTGCTGGCCACGCAACTCGTATCGCGCTTGCGTCAGGCGCTTTGCATCGAATTGCCATTACGAACATTGTTCGATGCGCCGACCGTGGCTTCGCTCGGCGAAACCTTACAGCAGGAAACGGGTCGCGTGAGCGCAATCCCGACACTGCAAGCACGCACGCCGCCGCAGCATTTACCGCTGTCTTTTGCGCAGGAACGCTTGTGGTTCCTCGAACAGCTCAACCCCGGACAGTCGGCCTATAACATTCCGGTAGCCGTGCGCCTGAGCGGGTCGCTCGATGTTCCGGCGCTCGACACTGCGTTGAATGCCCTCGTGGAGCGTCACGAAAGCCTGCGTACTTCCTTCGTGCAACAAGACGGGCAGGCGGTTCAATGTATCGCGACGCAATTGCGGATCGCACTGCCTCTCGTCGAACTCGGCACGCTCGCCTCCGACGCGCAAGCCGCCGAAGTCCGCCGGATCACGCAAGCCGAAGCCACGCGAGCCTTCGATCTTCAGCACGGGCCGCTTCTTCGCGCGCGGCTGCTTCGCCTCGCCGAAGACGAGCATGTGCTGCTCTTCGCGATGCATCACATCATCTCCGATGGCTGGTCCATCGGCGTGCTCGTGCGTGAACTCGGCGCGTGCTATGAGGCCGCGTTGCATGACGAAGCGCTCGCTTTGCCGCCATTGGCCGTGCAGTATGCCGACTTTACGTTGTGGCAGCGCGATTGGCTCACCGGCGCGGAACTCGATCGACAGACGCAATACTGGCGCACTCAGCTCGCCGAACTCGCACCGCTCGATCTGCCGACTGATCGCCCTCGCCCTGCGCGGATCAGCGGACGTGGCGCAACATTGCCCTTTTCGCTGAGTCCCAACCTGTCGGAGCGCGTGACCACGCTCGCGCATCGAGAAGGCGTGACGCCATTCATGGTGCTGCTCGCCACACTCCAGACGCTTCTTGGTCGTCTCTCCGGGCAATCGCAAGTGGCAGTCGGCTCGCCGATCGCCAATCGCACGCATGCACAGATCGAACCGCTCATCGGTCTGTTCGTCAATACGCTCGTATTGCGTGCGGATCTGTCGGGCGCGCCCAGCATGCGCGAATTGCTCAGGCAAGTGCGCGATACGACGCTCGCCGCTTACGCACATCAGGACCTGCCTTTCGAAAAACTCGTCGAAGCCCTCGCGCCGGCGCGCGACACGAGCCGTACGCCGCTCTTTCAAGTGATGCTCGTCTTGCAGAATGCGCCGCTCGAGGCGCTTGCTTTGCCCGGTCTCACGCTGGAACTTCTGCCCCCGGCCGAAGCCGGCGCCAAGTTCGACCTCACGCTGAACCTGACTCACACGCACGACCGCTTCGCGGGCAGCATCAGCTACGCAAGCGATCTTTTCGATAGGCAGACTATCGTGCGTTTCGGCGAACGCTTCACGCGCTTGCTGGATCAGGCGCTCGCGCGGCCCGATGTACCGTTACATGCGCTCGAACTCGTGTTGCCTGAAGAGTATGCGCTGTTCGATCGATGGAACGACACGGCAGCCGCCTACCCCGAGCACCTCTCCATGCATCAGCTTTTCGAGCAACAGGTTCGACGCACGCCCGATGCCACCGCGCTCATCTTCGAAGACGAATCCCTCACGTATGCGGAGCTGAATGCGCGTGCTAATCGGCTTGCTCATCGACTGATCGCGCTGCGCGTGCGTCCGGAAGATCGCGTCGCGTTATGCATGGAGCGGCGCGTCGGCATGATCGTCTCGTTGATAGCCACGCTCAAGGCGGGCGGCGCATACGTGCCACTCGATCCTGCGTATCCGGGTGAACGGCTGAATCACATTCTTGCCGATGCCGCGCCTCGATTGCTGATCGCCGATGCAGCCGGCCGTCATGCGTTGGGCGACACGGGCACTCTGACGGTACTCGATCTTCATACATCCGACGACGAAACGCTCTCGCAGGCCGATCCGCAAGCACCGGTCGCGCCGCACAACCTCGCGTATGTGATCTATACGTCGGGATCGACGGGCAAGCCGAAGGGCGTCGCCATCGAACATCGAAACGCCGTCAACTTCCTGAACTGGGCGCAGAACGCCTTTACATCGAAAGAGCTTTCACACACGCTGTTTGCCACATCGATCAATTTCGATCTTTCGATCTATGAATGCTTCGCACCGTTGACCTGCGGCGCCACCGTGCATCTCGTCGACAACGTCCTCGCACTTTCCAGAAAGCCGCACGATGTGAGCCTCGTCAACACGGTGCCTTCGGCGATCACTTCCCTACTCGATGCAGGTGCATCGCTCGCATCCGTCGAGACTATCAACCTTGCGGGCGAGCCGCTCAGGCTCGCGCTGATGAAACGCATCTTCGCCGAGACCGATATCGAACGATTGTGCAATCTGTATGGCCCGTCCGAGACGACCACTTACTCGACGTGGATCGAGATGCATAGGGGCGATCACCTGAAGGAGACCATCGGCAAGCCGATCGCCAACACCCGCGTCTATCTGCTCGATGCGCGATGCAAGCCGGTGCCGCTCGGCACGGTGGGCGAAGTGTATATCGGCGGCGCGGGTCTCGCGAGCGGCTATCTGCGGCGCGCGGCGCTCACCGCGCAGCGCTTCGTCGCCGACCCCTTCACTTCTGGCGATCGCATGTACCGCACAGGCGATCTCGCACGTTATCGTGCCGATGGCAACATCGAGTTCCTCGGCCGCAACGATCATCAGGTGAAGGTGCGCGGCTTCCGTATCGAGCTCGGCGAGATCGAAGCGCAACTCGTGGATCATGCCGCCGTGCGTGAAGCGGTCGTCATCGCGCGGGCCCGCAGCGAAGCCTCCCAGGATCAGCAACTCATCGCTTATGTCACGCTGCTCGCCGATGTCGATGCCAGTGTCTTGCGCGAGCATCTCGCCGAGCGCTTGCCCGATTACATGGTGCCCTCAGCGATCGTCATGCTCGATGCACTGCCGCTCACGCCCAACGGCAAGCTCGACCGTCACGCGCTGCCCGATCCGCACGCCGATGCCTTCGCGTTGCGTCCCTTCGAAGCGCCTTTGGGCGAGACCGAATCGTCGCTCGCCGATCTGTGGGCCGAATTGCTGGGCCTCGATCGCGTCGGCCGGCAGGATAACTTCTTCGCGCTCGGCGGCCATTCGCTGCTGGCCGTCACGCTCATCGAACGCATGCGCCGCATCGGCCTGCACGCCAATGTGCGCGATCTCTTCGCCACGCCCGTGCTCAGCACGCTTGCCGCATCGATCGAGCGCGGTGCGATTGCGCACGATATCGTCGTGCCGCCCAATGTCATCACGCGCGACACGACCGCGCTCACCCCTGCCATGCTGCCGCTCATCGCCTTGACGCAAGCGGATATCGACTCCATCGTCGAACAAGTCCCGGGCGGCATAACGAACGTGCAGGACATTTACGCGCTCGCACCGCTGCAGGAAGGCATTCTGTTCCATCACATGCTGAGCACCGAGGGCGACCCGTATCTGCAAACCGCGCGCATCGCCTTCGATAGCCGCGAGCGTCTGGATGCCTGGCTCGATGCGCTGCAACGGATCATCGCACGGCACGACATCCTGCGCACCGCCTTCATCCACGACGGCATCAGCACGCCCGCGCAAGTCGTCTGTCGCCAAGCGCCTGTCACCATCGATGAGATCGAGCTCGATCCCGCACACGGTCCGGCTGTCGATCAACTCGCGCGTCTGTTCGATGCGCGCTCGCAACGCCTGCCTCTGCATCGGGCGCCCCTGCTTCGGCTCACCATCGCGAAGGAACACGATTCGCCGCGCTGGCTCGCGCTGCTCGTGTGGCATCACCTGATCGGCGATCACGTTACGCTCGAAGTGATTCAGAAAGAGATCAGCGCATTGCTCGAGGGCCATGCCGATGCGCTCGATGTGGCGCAACCGTTTCGCGATCTGGTCGCGCAGGCGCGGCTCGGCGCCACTCAGCAGGAGCATGAAGCGTTCTTCCGCGACATGCTCGCCGCGCTCAGCGAGCCCACGCTGCCCTTCGGCTTCACCGATGTGCATCACGACGGCTCCTCGGTCGCCGAAGCTCGCGTGACGTTGCCCGCGGCGTTGAACACGCGTCTGCGCACGCAGGCGCGAGAACTCGGCGTCAGTCTCGCCAGTCTCTGTCATCTCGCATGGGCGCGTGTGCTCGACGCGGCAAGCACCGGCGATGGCCGCATCGTCTTCGGCACCGTGCTGCTCGGGCGCATGCAGGCAGGTGTCGATCAGGCGCTCGGGCTGCTCATCAACACCTTGCCGATTCGCCTCGATGTGAACGATGTCTCTGTTGTCGATAGCGTGCGTGACACGCATCAGCGTCTCGCGGCCTTGCTGCAGCATCAGCATGCCCCGCTCGCACTCGCTCAGCGATGCAGTGGCGTGGCCGCGCCCGCGCCGCTCTTTAGCGCGCTGCTGAACTATCGCCACAACCAGGCCGTCGCCGATGAACAATATGCCTTCGAGGGGATCGAGCTGCTGGGCGCCGAAGAGCGCACCAACTATCCGCTCATGCTCGCTGTCGAAGACAACGGCGAGAGCCTTGGCTTGACCGCGCAAACGCTCGCGCCGCTCTCGCCCGATCAGTTGTGCGGGTACATGGAGCAAGCGTTATCGAGCCTCGTGCAGGCACTCGAGCAGGCACCGCAGACGCCCGTCGACCAACTCGATGTGCTGCCGCCCAAGACGCGTCAGTTACTGGTCCAGACGTGGAACGATACGGCTGCGTCGTACCCTGTCGATCTGTGCATTCATCAGTTGTTCGAGCAGCAGGTCGAGCGCACGCCCGATGCGATCGCGCTGATCTTTGGAGATCAGACGCTCACGTATGCGCAACTCAATGCGCGCGCCAATCGGCTCGCGCATCATTTGATCAAGTTGGGCGTGCGTCCGGAAGATCGCGTGGCGCTGTGCGTGGAGCGTGGCATCGGCATGGTGGTGGCGTTGCTCGCGATACTCAAAGCGGGCGGCGCCTATGTGCCGCTCGATCCGGCTTACCCCGGCGAACGCCTGACTCACATCCTCACTGACTCGACGCCGCGCCTCTTGCTCGCCGATGCCATCGGCCGTGAAGCACTCGGCGATACGGGTACGTTGAGCGTGCTCGATCCGGATGCATCGCTCGATGCATCAGAGGACAATCCTCAAACCAGAATCGAACCACATCATCTCGCATACGTGCTCTTTACATCGGGCTCCACAGGCAAGCCCAAAGGCGTGATGATCGAGCATCGCCAGATGCTGAACTTCCTGTGCTCGATGCGCGATATCACCTCGATGAACGCCGCCGACACACTGCTCGCTGTCACGACGATATCCTTCGATATCGCGGGCCTGGAGTTGTATTTACCCTTGAGCGCCGGCGCGCGCATCGTGCTCGCATCGCGCAACGATGCAGCCGATCCGCTCGCGTTGCAAGCGCTCATCGATGCACACGCCATCAGCTTCATGCAGGCGACCCCGGCCACCTGGCGCATGCTGCTCGACACGCAGTGGAACGGCAGCGCGAAGCTTACCGCGCTGTGCGGCGGCGAAGCGTTGTCCGCGAACCTCGCGGCGCGTCTGAACGAGAAGGTCAAGGCGCTGTGGAATCTCTACGGTCCGACTGAAACGACGGTCTGGTCCTCGTGCTATCGCACGGGCCGCGACGCGCATAGGTCATCCACGGTATCGGTCGGCCGGCCGATTGCCAACACGCGTCTGTACGTGCTCGATGCGCACTACCGGCTCGTGCCGCCGGGTGCCGTGGGCGAGTTGTATATCGGTGGCGCGGGGGTGGCGCGTGGTTATCTCAATCGTGCCGAGCTCACCGCCGAGCGCTTCCTCGACGATCCGTTCATTGCCGATGCGCGCATCTATCGCACGGGCGATCTCGCGCGCTATCGCGCCGATGGCAATCTCGAGTTCCTCGGACGCAACGATCATCAGGTCAAGATTCGCGGCTTCCGGATCGAACTCGGCGAGATCGAAGCGCAGCTCGCGAGTCATCCGGCCGTGCGCGAGGCCGTCGTCATCGCACGGGCGCGGCGTGAAGAGACGCAGGACCAGCAGCTCATCGCCTATGTCACTGGCGCCACCGCTATCGATACGAATGCGCTTCGCGAGCATGTGACTGCGCGCTTGCCGGATTACATGGTGCCATCGGCGTTCGTCACGCTCGATGCGCTTCCGCTCACGCCCAACGGCAAGCTCGATCGGCGCGCATTGCCCGATCCGCAGTGGCAGGATCTCGCCGCTTATGTCGCGCCGCGCACCTCGCTCGAACATACGCTCGCGCAGTGCTTTGCCAGCGTCCTCGGACTCGAGCGCGTGAGTGTCTTCGATAACTTCTTCGCGCTCGGCGGGCATTCGTTGCTGGCTGTTCAGTTGATGGCATCGATTCACGCGAAGCTCGGCCAGGACATTTCGATTCGCGTTCTCTTCAATGCGCCATCGGTCGCGGAACTCGCCGATCAACTGAACGCCGCGCCTTCGAACAACGAATTCGATCCGATTCTGCCTATCCGGGCATCGGGGAGCGGCGCACCGCTCTTCTGCATTCATCCGGTCGGCGGACTGGCGTGGAGCTATGCGGGTCTCGCGAAGATCATCGATGACGACCGGCCCCTCTACGCCGTCCAGACGCCGGCGTTGAAGGAGCCCGGCTACCGTCCCGCGAGCATCGTCGACATGGCGGCGGACTATATCGCGCGCATCCGCACGGTTCAGCCTCACGGTCCCTATCACCTCCTCGGCTGGTCCTTCGGCGGACTGCTCGCGTACGAAATGGCGACGCAACTGCAAAACCTTGGCGAGAAGATCGGCGAGCTCGTGTTGCTGGATTCGCGTCTTCCGGACGGACTCACTGCATCCGAAGTCGATGAATGGGCGCTGTTCGCCGCGACGTTCCCGGACATGTCGCCCGATCTCACGCTCACGCTTCAGGCAATGCAATCGACCACCGAGCGCGTGGTCGCGCTGCGTGAGCATCGGCTGATACCGGCGTATATCACGGACGAGCACGTCACAACGCTGATTGGCACGACGCAACGGAACATGCAGTTGCAATCGATGTACACGCCCCGGTCGTTCCATGGCGATATCGTCTATTTCACGGCGACGCGCTCCGAAGCGCCCGGACAACCCCGACGTAGCGCGCAATGGCGAGCGTGTGTGAACGGTTCGATCGTGAACTACGACATCGACTGCATGCATGGCGAGATGTGCCTGCCATCGTCGCTCGCGTTGATCGGACAGAACCTCGCATCGATGAATGTGATTGGTGCATCAGCGAAGTAGAGAACGAACAGCGCCACGGGCTTATAGGCCGGTGGCGCTGCCATCTAACGAAGCAATGGAAGGAGTGAAAAGAGTGCGCCGAGGCCGCCGATATGACGATCGCTCAACCTGCGCGCCGCTGCTTGCGATCGGTATGCTTGCGCACGTTGCTGGCGAGTTCCGAAATGATTTCGGTGGCTGCGCCGATGATCTGACCGAAGTCGAATCCCGCGCGCGTCATCTCCCGATAGAACGATCGTGCAAGCATCTTCGAGAGCTGGCTCGGGTTTTGTACGGATTGCGCGACGATGTCGCCGATCGTCTGATCCGAGGATCGCTTGATCGTTGCCTGAGCGAACGGCGAGGCGACGAGCTTCTCAAGCCGGTCCGCCTCGACGGATCGCGTGACGAACGTGCCGAGAATGCGAAGCAGCTTCAGATCATGTTCATCGAATTGCCGTCCGAGCCGCGGTCCCGATACTTGCACGACGCCTATCGTCTTTCCGTTCAGCGCGAGGACGGCGAACATCTTGTCGCGCGCGTCCGAGTATTCGACGATGGCCGTCTTCTCCCCGATATGCACTTCGCCGAATGCCTCCGTGCGGGCCGCGCACAACTCGACAACGCGATCGTCGACGGGTATCGAAACGACGCATCGCTTCACGCGCATTGCCTCGGCGACCATCGCTGCGAGTGCTTCCGGCGATACGTCGGTCGTCTCGGTGTCCGCAAACTCGACGAGCAGCGAATCCTGCGCTTCATAAACATGTTCGGCGCTTTTCATGAGCACTCCACCGGTAGGTTTGGATGTGCGTCAGGGTATGCGTCGAGAGTTAGTTCGCAGTTAGCCCATGACCGTGATTCGAACCGATCCGCGTCCTCATCCCACGCTAACTTTCGAAAGACACACTAAGCGTCATTCCTGACAGGTGCTCACGATGAAACGTCCCTTATTCATGCAGCGTCGCAGCATCAAGGTTCGCGACGGCCGTCTAAATATTTCCGTCGAAGAGTCCGGAAGTATCGGCACGCCCTGCGTCTTGCTGCACGGCCGCGGCGAGTGCAGCGGCGTATGGCGAACATTGACCGACGCAGCGTCGGCCGAACATCGTTTCGTGTCGATCGATCTGAGGGGCCACGGAGATTCGAGCTGGGACCCGGAGCGCGCTTACGATTCGCCAACCCTCGCGGGCGATGTATTGCAGGTTCTGCTTGCAATGAACATAAGAAAGCCCGTTCTTATCGGTCATTCGCTCGGCGGCAGTGTCGCACTGCAATTGAACGCACTGCTCGGACACCATGTTTCCGGACTGGTCATGGTGGACTTCGGACCGGAATCCGATGCATCGGGTTCACAACGCGTTCGTGCCGACATACGCGAGACGCCGGCTACATTCGACACGGTCGACGGATATGTCTCGTGGTTGCTCGAACGGCGTCCGCTGGCCAACGGCCGTGCGCTTCGCAATCTCGCGCTGCATGCGTTGCGCCGCACGCCGGCCGGAGTGTTCGAGCCGAAGCTGGACCGGCGCGTCGCCGATGAGTCGCCGCAAAAGAGGGAGCCGCAGGCGGAACAACTGTGGCAGATGCTGGCGTCCGTGCGCTGCCCGACGCTCGTCGTGAGAGGCGTCGGGTCAGCGGTGCTAAAGCCGCAGGTTGCGCAACGCATGGCGCATCACGCGCTATGTGAAGGGCAACTCGCCACGATATCCCGCGCCGGCCATGCGGTGATGACCGATAACCCCGACGAATTCAATCGTACGATCGACGCCTTCCTTGCTTCGCTGCCGGATGCCGTGAGCCGAGGTCAGTGATGTTCTCGATCATTCCCGCGCAGCTTCGCCGACAGTCGATGCCGCGACTGGTCATTGCAGTCATCGCCGGGTTCGCCGGGGCGCTGTGCAGCGCGGAGATCGCGCGTCTCATCGGCCAGGTCGCCGCCGGCCAGATCGAAACGCGCGGACTGGTAATCGTTTTCTTCGCGGTGTGCGCGGCGCAATTGCTGTTCAGAACGAGTTCGCAGATCATCGTGCTCGATTTCGGTCAGCAGGTGATCTGCAGTCTTCGAATCGAGCTATGCCGCAAGATCCTGCGCACGCCCTACAAGAAGCTGCAATCGCTCGGGAAGCCGCGCCTGCTTGCCATTCTTACCACGGACATCAACACGTTCGCGCAGGCATCGCAAATGCTGCCGCTCGCGTTCGGCAACGTCGTGCTCATTGTCGTATGCCTCGTGTATATGGCCTGGCTTTCGTGGCAGGCGTTCGCGTGCTTTTTCGTCTTTCTCGTCGTCGGGGGGGCGATCTATCACAGTATCGAACGCTGGCCCTTGCGCGAAATGCAAGCGGTGCGAGATCAGCTCGATGTCATCTTCCGGCACTTTCGTTCCTTGCTGGAAGGGACGCGGGAATTGCAACTCAACGACGCGCGAGCCCGATACTTCACCGAACACGTCGTTCATTCGACCGCACACGCATTCCGCCGATCGTTCACCCGCGCGATGCTCATCTACTCGCTCGTCGCCAACGCCGGTGGCATGCTCTTCTATGTGGCGATCGGCCTGATCCTGCTCGTCGTGCCGCACTGGTTTCCACAATCCCACGGCGTGCTCGTGACGCTCACCCTCCTGCTTCTTTTCCTGATCCATCCGGTCAGCGAAGTCATGACGATCTTGCCGATTCTTCGTCAGGCGTCGATTGCGCTTCAGCGCATCCGCATTCTCGATGCCGAGCTCACGCAGCAAGCGGACGATGACGGTCATGGGTCCGCAGACGATCCCTTCGGGGCCGCAGTCGAAGGCGTGCCGCTGATCCGGTTTTCCGCCGTATCGCATCGCTATCCGGGGCTGACGGAAGATCATCCGTTCACACTCGGACCGATCGATCTGTCGATTCGTCAGGGCGAAGTCGTTTATCTGATCGGCGGAAACGGCAGCGGCAAGACCACGCTCGCGATGCTGCTGCTCGGACTGTACGAGCCCGAGCAAGGGCACGTAGAACTGAACGGTGTAAAAGTCGAGAGAGACAACCTTGCGCATTATCGCGAGCGCTTCTCGGCCGTGTTCGCCGACTTTCATCTGTTCGATGAAGTGCTGTGTGAAGACCAGTCGCAAATCGCGAAGCAGGCGGCACAGTATCTTCACAAGCTCGAACTCGACCACAAGGTCAGCATGAAGGGCAACCGGTTCAGCACGGTCAATCTCTCTTCCGGACAACGCAAGCGCATGGCGCTCATAGCGTCGTATCTGGAAGACCGCCCGATCTATCTCTTCGACGAATGGGCCGCCGACCAGGATCCCGTATTCAGGCGCGTGTTCTACACGCAGTTGATTCCCGAGCTCAAGCGCAAGGGCAAGACGGTCATCGTCATTTCTCACGACGATGCCTATTTCGAATGCGCCGATCGTCTCGTTCAGGTTGCGAACGGGCGCCTCATCGACGTCTCTTCCGAAGCACTGAAAGAAGGCCTCTTCGCCGGACGCAGCGGCTCGGAAGTGGCCGAATAACTTCGCCGTTCGCTCGAACAAGACGTCCCCACCTACGGCGTTCGACAGCGACGCCGGCAAAGTCAGCGCCGACCAAGCAAACGTTTGGCGCGTAATTCCTTCCGGAAAAACTTAGGGTTGCGCAACCAGTGGAAGGCAAGCGCGCCGCGGAACGCTGTGCTTCGCCTATCGCCGCATGTACGGCACCGATGTGCGCGTCGCGCGCATCTTCAACACCTACGGTCCGCGCATGGACCCTCAGGACGGACGCGTCGCGTCGAACTTCATCGTGCAGGCGCTGCGCGGCGATCTAGGACCGCGCGGCTCACTCCACTTGAAACACCGCGACCGCCCGACGCAACGCTTCGGCCTGCTCGGCGAGCGATTGAGCGGCGGCGGACGCCTCTTCGACGAGTGCCGCGTTCTGCTGCGTGACCTCGTCCATCTGCGCGACGGCCACATTCACCTGATCGATGCCCATGCGCTGCTCGCCAGATGCCGCCGCCACTTCGCTCATGATGGCCGTCACGCGATTCACTGACGCGACCAGGCCTTCGATCGTGCCGCCGGCATGCTCGACGAGCGCCGAGCCGTTCGACACGCGCGCGTTCGAAGCATCGATGAGCGTCTTGATCTCCTTGGCGGCCACGGCGCTGCGTTGCGCCAGTGCGCGCACTTCGCCGGCGACGACCGCGAACCCGCGGCCCTGATCGCCTGCCCGCGCGGCCTCGACGGCCGCATTGAGCGCGAGGATGTTGGTCTGAAAGGCGATGCCTTCGATCACGCCGATGATGTCGGCCATCTGCGACGAAGCCTGCGCGATGCTGCGCATGGTCGCGACCACGTCGTTGACCGTGTCGCCGCCCTGAGTCGCGTCGCCGCATGCTTTCGTCGCGGCGTGCGTGCCCTCGGCGGCGTTGTCGGCATTCTTCGCGACCGTGCTCGCGAGTTCTTCCATGCTCGCCGCCGTTTCTTCGAGCGATGCCGCCTGAGACTCCGTGCGTTTCGACAGATCGACAGTGCCCTGCGCGATTTCGCTGGCCGCTTCGGCAATCGCCATGCTCGATGATTGAATGCCAACCACGATCGTGTTCAGACGCGCGCGCATCGTCTCGAGCGAGACCATCAGGCTGTCGGGGCTGCGGCCTTCGAGCGGGATCGCATCGCGTAGATTGCCTTGAGCGATGCGTGCCGCAAGCGCCATCGCTTCGCCCGGTTCGCCGCCGAGCGCGCGTGTAAGACCGCGCGTGATGACAAGCGCGGCTACGATGCCGGCAAGCAAGGCTGCTACGCCGAGCGCGAGCATGATCGCTTGGGCGCGGGCGTAGGCGGCGTCGGCGTCGCGGTTGGCGATATCGTTCTGTTCATCCTGCAGCGCGATCATGTCCTTCGTGGTACTCATCCAGTCCCGTTGCACAGGCCGCAACTCGTCGATCAGCACGCGAATTGCCGCCTGTTGCTCGCGCGCTTCGGCAAGCGAGATCGCCTTTTCGATGATCGGCGCGGCGGCGGCTTCGTTCGCGCGAAGCTTCTCGAATACCGCGCGTTCGCTTGCGGAGGTCTGATCGCTTTCCTTGAAGCGCGTGCCGAGTGCGTCGTAAGCCTGCGCGTAGCCTTGCGCCTGCGTACGGATGCGCGCTTTCTCCGTCTCGACCGCGGCCGCATCGGTCAGGAGCGCGATGTTGCGCAGTGCAATCATCCGGTCGCTCACCGACAGGCTCAGCACGTGCGCGAGCTTCGCCTCCGCATTGTTGACTTCGACCACTTCATCGAAGCGCGCCTGGATTTGCGACATGCTCACGAGACCGAAGACGAGCACGGCGAACAACGTTGACAGCACGATGCCGAAGCCCAGACCCAGTTTGGTGACGACCTTCATGGTTGTGATTCTCCGTAGACAGATGCGAGCGGGTTTCCCAGGATGAGAAATCCACTGCTTTCATACTGTTTACGGATAGCATTCGGTTTACTTTACGGTGCTTTCGGCGTCTTTTGACGAGTGTGCCGCGCAAAGCAACGGGCTAGCGCATCGCCTTGGTTTTGCCGTCGCTTGTACTTCCTCATTCGGGCAAATCACACCCTCAGGCATCGGGCGTCTCAAGTCTTGCGCTTCCACTGCCGATATGGCGAGATCGCTTTCGCCTCTTTAGCTCCGGACGCCACCGCTGCGCGCGAAGTAGAAACTCGAGAAGATAACTGAATGCGCTACAAAATATGCGATACATGCGGCGCCGAAGTAAGCGCTATGGCCTCTCTATGCAAACGCTGCCAGACACATTTGCCGCCGAATCCGCCTCCGGATGAAGCGACAGGAGAATCTCTGACGTCCTCGTCACAAAGCGTCAGCCGGCAGATGTTGCTCGCGTCGAGCATCGCCATCATCGGCGCGATCGCTGTTGGAGGGGTTCTCGCAACCGCTCCACGCGACGGGAGTCGAACGCAGCACAGAGCCGACGCGACCTCGGTAAGCGGTCGTGTGATTCCGGCTGAGCAGGCCGAACACCCGTCTTCGGAAAGCACATCGAAGTGAAGTCGGACCACGACGACGCAGGCCGACGCCCACCGTGTCGTGACGTTACGGAATGACGGTCCCGATCGTACGAAGCTCGTCGGATTGCCCATCTGCGCAGTAGTCAGTCCGTTGGTCGCGGGCGTTAGTTAGCTGCGTGCCTGTTGTTCCAGAACGGATGTCCCGACATCTGTGTCTGCGTAGGTTTTGAGTTGGCAGATCTGACCGCGATCGCATAAAGTCAGGTAAAGCACATCGCGCCTTTTCGTATCGATGACTCGCAAGGCTAAGCACCCGTAAGACATCTAGCTCCGTGTAGAAAGCGTTCCCAGAGAATGTATCTCCCGGTCTTGGCTGCTGGAGCAGGCACATGAACAAGATGCTTAAGATAGGTGCGACGACGATCCTCACACTCGGCGGGGCAGCGCATGCGCAAAGCAGCGTCACGCTCTACGGGCTAATCGATGCGGGTTTGACCTATACGAACAGCCAGATCAGCGGGACGGGCGGCGGGCACAGCAACTGGGAAATGACGAGCGGCGCGGTCCAGTACAGCCGCTGGGGTTTGCGCGGGGCCGAGGACCTCGGCGGGGGCGTGAAGGCAATCTTCACACTGGAAAGCGGCTTCAATTTGAATACCGGGCAGTACTCGGCAAACATGCGCCTCTTCAATCGCCTGGCGTATGTCGGCTTGTCGAGCCGCGATTACGGCGCGCTCACGCTAGGCCGCCAGACCGACAGCATGGTCGATTTTGTCGCGCCGCTTTCATTGACGGGTACCGAGTTCGGGGGCACGCACTTCGCGCATCCGCTAGACAACGACAATCTGAACGACTCGTTTCAGATCAACAACGCGGTGAAGTACCTGAGCCCGAACATCGCAGGCTTTCGTTTCGGTGGGCTGTACGGCTTCTCCAATCAGGCGGGCGGATTCGCGAACAATCGTGCGTATAGCTTCGGCATCTCATACGTCGCGGGCGCGTGGAACTTCGGTGCGGGTTATCTCGCGCTCAGCAGTTCTGCGCGCACGCCGGCACAGTTGAATACGAACGGCGCAGTCACCGATACAACCGGCGCGTCCCTGCAAGGCGCGCTGACGCCGACGGGTGTGCCTTTGGGCGTGCTGGCCAGCAGTCAGAAGACCTTCGGCGCCGGTGTGAACTACACCTTCGGTCCGGCTGTGGCCGGCTTCGTGTACTCGCAGACCAAGCTCTCCCAATTCTTTCAGACTGGGCTGAGCGGAACTTTCCAGAACTTCGAAGGAAACATTCGGTATGCGCTGACGCCGGCGGTCGAACTTTCGGGCGCGTACACCTATTCGCGCGCAGGCGGAAACGGCGGCGGCGGCATTCCACATTGGAATCAGGTAAGCGCGATGGCCGATTACCGCTTCTCTCGGCGCACCGATGTCTACATTCAGGGCGCGTGGCAACGGTCGAGCCCGAGCGGCACTTCGCCCTTGGGCGTGGCATGGATTAACGGCGTGACCGCCCCGGCTTCCACGACGAATCAGCTCGAAGCGGCCGTCGGCTTGAAGCATCGCTTCTGACGCCCTCGAAACAGCCTTAAGCGTCAAACCGGACGAAGGACACTATCCAACGATGAATCTATCGATGACGGATGACCGCGCAAAGCGGTCCTCCCGGTCGTGTGCGGCCACCGATCGCCAAGAACGGTGGAACAACGGCGCACTGTGCGCTAATTGCATCGTCGCGCGCGGAGCCACTAACACATTGCGAGGCCGCATCGTAGCGATCGGAACGGATGAAGAACAGCCGCGCGCCTTTAGGCCCCATCCTTGTCGCCACCGGCACCTGAATAAAGCGGCGTGACGCTCAAAAGAAGAGAGACCACAATGTCGAGCAAGCGACGCATGCGTATCTCCTTCGAATGACAGCGCCGCGTATGGCGCGCGGCTCACCTTCAGTTAAGGAGAGCAGATTCGCAATGCGTCCAATTCAAGAAGCGTCGGTCGACGTCAAGAATACAGCGGCGAAACCTCTATCGCGCCGGACCCAGGAAGCCACGAAAGCCGGCGCCACTTTATTTATTAGGATCGCTTACTTGATACTCGACGGTGGCGCCGCCTTATTTGCAGGCCAGGCCAGGCCCGGCCGACTAGTCACATTCAGATCTGACGTGTAGTGCACCACTTCCCGCGCTGCTTCCGCGACCGTCGGCTGAGTCATTGCCAGGCTGGCGTCGATCCGCGGAATGTGCAATAGATTTCCCGGCGCATCAGCAATTATTACCTCTTACGCAGATTCAAAGCGACTGCGTTTCGGTATCCCGTTCCGAATAACCTAAAGAACGCACAAAGCTTGCCGTAAAACTGTTTATAAGGCTCATCCATTCGGTAATTTTGGCTAGCCCTTATGCGTCCTCAAAGGTCGACGGGGTAGCAACATCGCGGAGCGACATTGCGGCCGATTTGCGAACCCGGCTCCCTTGCCGTGCAAGTCGTCCTCATTAATCCCCTAACGCTCCGGTCCATACAGCGTACCGACCGAACTGCAGCAACCGGGCGTTTCAGTCCGAAACCTGCATTCCATCGCGGTCTGACTACCGACTTAGAGAAATAGGCGTCATCAGTCCGCACGCCCACGGCTTCGGAACACATCAATTCGTATTGCTAACTACCATGACAAACCACAGAAAACCTGGCCATTGCTTGCGTGACCGTTTCCGCCTCGTCAATATCTCGGCGGCCGTCGTTGCCGTCGCCACGAGTCTGATGCTCGCGGCATGCGGCGGCGGCGGCGAAGGCGCCGTCGAGGCCGCCACGGCGAAAGCCACCGATATGCCGGAGGCGACCGCAAAGGCGGCCACCACGGCTTCAATCTTTTACGGCATGAACGGTCACATTACCAACGGCGGCGCCTATGACAACACGCCCTACGCGACACAGCTCTCGCAGCTCCAAGACCTTGGCGTGAAGATTTTCCGCAACGACGTGTACAACTTGGCATCCGCCAAAGTGCTCGCTACCGTTGCCAAACAGTTTGCGGCAGGAGGGGTTCAGGTGTATCCGGTGATGCTGCTCGGGCTGGGTTTTGACAGCGAGGAAGCGGCTTACAATGCGGGCTTCGTAATGGGTCAGCAAACGGCACAGACTTATAAGTACACGTACTACGAAGTCGCCAACGAATTGGATTCTGCCGCGCTGGCCGGAAACTACGACGGCAACATCTGGTGGCAATACAGCAACCGGCCGTTCACGATCGCGCGCGGCGTGATCCGTGGCATGATCGCGGGTGTGAAGTCGGTCGACAGTTCAGCGAAGATTATCGTCGATGGCACATGGAAGCACATTGCGTTTTTTCAGATGCTTCTCGACGGCTCACAGCCCGACGGAACACACGGTCACCCGACCGTCAGCTGGGACATCACCGCATGGCACTGGTACTCCGACCAGGGCGACATGACGAATGCGTGCGGGGGCACGGGGTGTCACGACATTCTCGGTATCATCAGTTCCTTTGGCAGGCCCGTCTGGATCAACGAGTTCGGCGTGCGTCCGGAATATGGCGCGAATGACACTATCGCTTCTTACCTGACCGGTAACCTGATGATGCAGCAGTACTACACCCAGGCGTCGAAGTACAACATCCAGTCGATTCAAGGTTTCGAGTTGTACGACTCCCAGGAAGGCAACTACGGCATGCTGCAAAGCGATGGCAAGACGAAGAAGGCCTCGTACATGGCAGTCAAGAATTTCATTGCGAGCCACCCGAAGTAATAAGCGGCAGGGCGGTCGCCAGCTGAAATTCGCCGCGTCGGGGCTTTCGATGACGCGGTCATCGAAAAACCCGGCGAACAAGGGAATCGCTCACTTCGAAAGATATTCGATTCCCTCGGATCCTCCACCGACTATTAACGGCTCGAGTTGGCCGGCTAAGACCGTCTAGCAAAACCTCTCGATCTTTCGCCAAGGCAACCATCGGTCCAGCGCTTACGAACCGGCGACAACAACCTCGGCGACATCCCACTGTCGAGGCGTCTGCGGTCTCAACAACATTCTCCGAGTGGGCAAGGACGTCTGGCGCACAAGTGCCCCTCAGCCCCCTTTGCGGTATCACCGATTCCACTCAAGAACTGCCGATGCGATCGGAAGAATTTCGCAGACTCGTGCAAGCGCGCTCACCACGGGCTTAGCGCCGCAGCGGTCCACGCGCCGTTTCCATCACTTCCCGACCGTCGGGCCTCGGCGCGGCGAGCAGGAATCGCCTATGCCGCGAAATACTGGTTTTCCCGTATTAACTCGTCTCGTCAAATTGCCGTTATCCGCTGCAAGCAACAGGCCATAACGCCACGCAAGAGCGCCAACGTTTGCGTGACCAGGCGTTTCGAGCAGCCGTACATGGCGCTTTGATGCGTCGCATAGCCCGAATTGGGATTGCAGAAGCCGGTCCGAATCGATGCGCCGGACTTGGCAAAAAGATGACTGATTCGATGAGAAAAGTACCGCTTTCCGATGCAAACGCTACCTCGGTAGTACGTTCGGGGACGCGGTTTGAGTTCATGCACATGGCAGGAGGCCGGGGTGATCCTCGAAAATGAAATTCGGCAACTTGAACGGTCCGTCAACACCCTGATATGCCGACCCACATTGATCCGCCGTGAATACTGGGCTGCTCAGACGGAAAAGCTTCTGGTGTTTCCGGGACTGTCCGCCCGCGATCGCCGTCGCTTGATCGCGTTACTGGATCTTCTTGGAATTTCAACCCGCGAAGAAGTCGCTCCGTTAGGCCCGCCGTCGATGGTCTTCAGTATGTCCGGAGAGCCGACTGCGACGTGATTGATCCGCTTGCACCCTCTTCCGGTCTCTCAACGAAACGACAAGACGGACAATTCTCCTGAGCTGCCCGTGTTATGCCGATTGCGGGTGTTCATCATTGGCGATGATCCCGGACGTACCTGTCTGTTGCGCCAATGCATGCTCTCGTAGAAGGGCACGAAATCTGTCGATCGACATGGGCGTGCCGGTGAAATAACCCTGGACGACGTCGCATCCCGCCTCCATCAGCCACGCGAGCTGTTTCGCGTCTTCCACCCCCTCGGCAACCGCGTCAAGCCCGAAGCTATGAGCCATCGACAGGATCGCCGTCACGATGGGCTGTCCATGTTCTGGAAGCCTTTCGATGAATGAACGGTCGATCTTGATCGTATTGACAGGGAAGGCATGCAGATACGAGAGCGACGAATACCCTGTGCCGAAGTCATCGATGGATAACAGCACACCCGCAGTGCGCAGACGATTCATCACGTCGAGCGCCGTCTCGCGGTTGGCAATGAGGTGGCTCTCGGTAAGCTCGAGCTCGAGCAGCCCGGGTGCGAGGCCGCTCGCCGCGAGCGCCGCGAGGACGTCGTCGACAAAGGCCGGATGCCGCAACTGCCGCGCCGACACGTTCACCGCAACGCGAACGCTCACGTTCTGATGGTCGGCGCACCACGTCGCCGCTGCAACGCACGCGCGCTGCAGCACCGAACGCCCGAGCCGCACGATCAGATCGCTGTTCTCTGCGATCGGAATGAACTCTGCCGGCGATACGACGCCTTCGTCCCTATGCGTCCACCGCGTCAGCGCTTCTGCACCGACGAGCGAACCGTTGCGGCAGTCGAACTGCGGTTGATAGACGAGATCGAGCGCACCGCCGTCGACGGCCTTGCGCAATTCCGCTTCGAGATACGCACGGCGATGCGCTGCATTCATCAGTTCACGAGAGAATCCCACGACCATGTTCTTGCCGCGCGTTTTCGCTTCGTATAACGCGATGTCCGCGCTGGCGACAAGGCTTCCGCTGTCGTGCCCGGCCTCCGGAAAGCTCGCATAGCCGATGCTCGCCGTCACGCTGATCTCGTCGCCGTCGATTATCGCGGGCTGGCAGAGTGCGTGTCCGACTTCATTCGCGACTTCCTCAACCGCGCTCCGTTTCCAGGAGCACTCTACCGTTACGGCGAATTCGTCGCCGCCCATCCGGCTCACGATCCCACGACCGCGCACGGCACTCGTCAGCACGCGCGCCACATGCTGCAGCAGTTCGTCGCCGGCCCCGTGACCGAGCGTGTCGTTCACCGTCTTGAAGTCATCGAGATCGATCAGCACGAGACCAAGATGGCGATGCGGGTCCTTTGCCGCCCCGAGCCGCGCCTCCAGCGTTTCATAGAACGTACGCCGGTTCGACAGGCTCGTGAGCGGGTCCGTGCGCGCCAGGTGCTCCAACTCGCGTTCCGCTTCCGTCACTCGTCGCCGCATCCGGCGCATGACGAGTGTCGAAACCCAGAGCGCACCCAGACACGCGACGCCGAGAAAGCACGCATATTGCAGGAGTTGTCGACGCACCAGGTCGCTCGTTGCTACGAGCACCACATGTCCCAGCTTGTGGCCTTTATGCTCGATCGTCGCGCGCACGTAGACGTCACCGAGCGAGAGTGTCGTGCGATGCTCCGTCGACGCGAGCGTACCCTCGTCGATGTGCTCCGCGCTAATTCCTGCGCGCGCGTAGCGAGTGAAGATCCGGTTGTCGTCGCGATATACGCTGACACTCTCGACGTAGGGAACCCGGCGCAGCGATCGCAAGACGTCTGTCATCGACGCTTCGTCATCGAACATCAACGATGCGCTGACGTTCTCTGCGATGACGGACGCTTGCAGCGACGCATCGTCATAGAGAGCGCTGCGGAATGCCACCGCCTGGTACACGAGAAGCACGATGCTCGCGACCACCAGCGCAATGCCGACGCTCACGAGATTCGCGTGCACCGTCAGACGCTCGGCGCTCCGACTGCTGCTCCGCATGGTCATTTGAGTCTCCTTGCAAGCCGCAGCAGTTTCGAGCTAAGAACCAGCTTTCGGCGTAAGGCCTCGGTGTTGCTGATGTCGAAGCGCAAATGTTCGTCCTCCGCGATCAGCTTGATGACCGCCTCACCAGGTGCGGTCGCGCCGGCGCCAGCGATGACGAGCACTGCATCGTCCGACCGCAATGCCTCGCGCATCTCCGCGCTCGTGCTGTCGCCGTCGTCCAGGGCAAGCACGTCGCATTCGCCGGCCCCCTTGCTGCCCACGGTCATAAAACGCCACACGCGCGCACCCACCAGTCGCCCATTGAGTCCAGCCAGCGCGTCGCGCAACGAACTGCGCTCGCTCGCACAGACGCGCAATTCGACACCGCGAGCGCGCTCAGCCGGCCATTGCGTGAATTGCGTGAAGTTGAAGATGTAGGCGCTCTCGAGCTTTGGCAGATCTACCTGCGCGTGCGCACACCATGCCGCGAGCGAACCGGCCGTGCACAAACAGAGCGCTATGCCTCGACGGATCCACATCTTCAGAACCCGTAGACCATTTTCGCCAGCAGCGTGCGGCTCTGCTGCACGATGACGTTCTGAGCGAAGCCGGGGCCGGCCGGATCCGCATATCGGCGGTCGAAGACGTTATAAACCGACAGCGACACATCTGCCGGCGCGATAAGTTTCCGGCTGTGGAGCGACACGTTGACGACGCAGTAGCCCCCCGCCGAACCCGCTTGTGCGAGCCGGGACGACAGACACTGCGCTTCGGAACCTGCGCGCGCCGACATGGCAAACAGCGGGACGCTCACGTTGACCTTGGCCATGTGGCGCGGCGAGTTTTGAAGCGCGCCGCCCGACACGGAATCGCGCGAGAACTGATAGGCGTAACTGGCCCGCGCGCGCACGCCCGAGGCAAACTGCTGCTGCCATGAGAGTTCCGCGCCGCGTGCCTGCGCGCGATCGACGTTGCGAAACACATAGAGACCCGAATCCGGGTCGATGGACTCGGTGATGAGGTCCCGAAGCGAGTAACGGAACAACGAGAGGGTCACGCGTCCCGTGCCGCCCAATGCACGCTCGTAGACGAACTCCTGCGTGCCGATACGTTCCGACTTCAACCAGGGATTCGCAAGCTGCCCGCCTTCGCCGGGAATTGCGTAATACATCTCGTAGGCATTCGGCGCGCGATATGCGGTGCCGTAGACGAGCTTGAACGTATCGCTTGCGGTCGGCCGCCAGATCAACGCGATACGGGGACTGAAATTGCCGCCGATGCGCGTCTCGCTATCGAAGCGGCCGCCGATGTCGAGCGTCAGCGGCTCGGCGAGTTTGATTTCGTCATCGACATACACGCCGACGCGCTGACTGACGCGATGGTCGTCGAGCAGGCGCTCATACGGCCCAACGTTGTAGTTCCACTGGTCGCGTGCCGTGTTTATCGTGTAATCGACGCCGGCCACGATGCGATTGCGCGGCACCGTGCGCACGGTCGCATGCACATCGCCGCCGTACCACACGGCATGATCGCCATCGACGTTGCTGATGCCCGGCGCGGGCGAGACGAGCTGACGGCTCGTGTAGTCGTAACGCCCCGAATAAAGCTCATAGTCGATCGCAATGTCGTTGCGCAAATGATGCGTGTACGTGGCATCCACGAAGGAATGCGTGTCCGTTACGCTGAAGGGTGCGTTGAAGACAGCGTCGTAAGGCGCGCCCGGAACGTCCTTCGTGCGGTTGCCGTAGCCCGCGCTGATGCGCAAGCCGCCGATGCCGAACTTCGCGAACAACTTCTGGTTGCGCTCGCCATCGAGTCCGTTTGCTACGCCGTTGTTGTTGTCCGGCGTATCGAACTCGGGAAAAAAGAGGTCTTGGCCGTGGCGCTCGTAGGCCGTCGCGGACAGCACGAGGTCCGCGCCGTGCGCGCCATGCCAACCATACGTCGCTCGAGCTTGTTTCTCACCGAAGCTGCCGACAGCGCCGGCGAGTTGAACGCCACCGATCTCGCTGCCCTTCTTTGTGATTACGTTGATGGTGCCAAGCAACGCATTGGAACCATACACGGCCGAGCCGGGGCCGGGTATGTATTCGATACGCTCGACGAGATCCATGTCGATCGGAAAGTCGGAGCCGACGGGCGCCTGATCATAGACTCCGTCGTTCAAACGCATTCCGTCGACGAGCAGCAGGAAGCGGCTGTTGTAATCACCCGGGCGCTGGAAACCGCGCGCGCCGAGATACGAGTACATGCGATCGGAGGTGATATACAGTCCCGGCAGCGTTGCAAGCGCATCGGCCAGCGTGCGCCAGCCGTAGTCGCGTATGTCACGGGCGGTCAGAACGATGACGGCGGCAGGCGCGCTCGCCGCGGACTGTGCGACCCGCGTCGCACCACTCACGGTCATGCTCATCAGCGACTCGAGCGGCATCGAAGCAAGGTCTTCGTTCTCCGGTTGGAGCGATGCGCGCGCGAGCGACGGAGCGGTAGCCGCACACGCGGGCGTCACGCACGCGCCGACGAACGCGGCCATGAAAAGTCCGGCGACAAAGTGCAGCGGTGCATCAGCGGAACAAAGACTTGGCGGCTGGGTGAAGATCGACATCTGTACGGCATGTTCTAATGAATTCGAGGGTTCTTTTCTTATCGGCATCCGCACCCGGCCGCTTGAGTCGGACTCCATGCGTCGGCGCGCTTCAGCGGCCGCGTGTCGGTAATATTTTCGCGGCACCCCGCACCGCGCTGTGTGCCGGCGTGAGCGCACGCCAGCGCCGTCGTCTGATTGCTTACCCGGAAGCATGGCGGCACGGATGTTGCGCAACTGCCTTCTCCATCCTCCGGAGAATTCAAGGCGTCTCGTGCCGCGCCTCCGTCCCCATGGCCTCCCCTGAGATCTTCGCAGAAATTTTCAACACGGCGCCCGTCGGGAGCTACTTGCTCTCCCCCACACGGGACGCAATCATCCTTGCGGTCAACGATGCTTTCCTCAAGGCCTCGACGCTTCGCAGAGAAGAGATGGTCGGACGGAGCCTTTTCGATGTGTTCCCCCACAATGAAGCTGATCCGGAAGACACAGGGGTCGAAGCGCTGCGCCAATCGATTGCTCGTGCAATCGAGACGGGTGAACCTCAGACATTGCCGCTACAGCGATTCCCGCTCTGGGTGACCACCGACGACGGGAAGACACGTTACGAAGAACGCTTTTGGAGTGCTGTCAACACGCCGATTTTCAATTCAGAGGGCACGCTGCTCTGCGTCTCTCATACCACGACCGATGTCACGAATGCGCATTTGACCCGGCAAGCGCTCGCCGCAAGCGAACAGAGATTCCGAAGCCTCTTTGATGCGATCAACCAGGCGTTCTGCGTCATCGAGCTATCGTTCGATGAGGGCGCGGAGCCAATGGACTACAAGTTCGTCATGGTGAATCCCGCATTCCAGGCGCACACGGGGTTGGTGGACGTCGTGGGAAAGAACGTTTCCAAAGTGATTCCCGGCCACGACCGCCACTTCTTCGATATCTATGGCGCCGTCGCCAGGAATGGCCTCCCGATTCACGCACAGAGGGAGGCGTCGCAGCTAGGACGCTGGTTCGACATCTATGCATTCCGCCCTGACGCTGCAACGCCTCATCAGGTGGGAGTCCTCTTTTCTGACATTACCGAGCAGCGAGAAGATGAGCAACGTCTGGTCGCCAGCGAGCGGAACGCAAGAAGCGCCGCGCGCGAAGCACTGGACGCTACCCGCCGCCTGGACGCAGTATTGGAAGCCGCGCCGATCGGCATTGTCGTCAGCGACAAAGGCGGTGCGATCGAACGAGTGAATCGATCGTTTGCTCAGTTTTGGGGCGAGAATCATCCGCGCCCACAAAACATCGAAGACTTCGAGATGTGGAAAGGACGCTGGGCCGATCATTCAGACAGACACGGTCATCCACTCACCGCCCATGAGTGGACTACGGCGCGCGTTTTAAACGGTGAAGCCGCCGCCAGGGATATCGTCTCCATCGAAAGCTTCGATGACCCGCCCAATCGACGGACATTACTGAGCACGGGGGCCCCCATCAGGGACGATCATGGCGCCATCGTCGGCGCCGTTGTCGCACAGTTGGACATCACCGATCGCGTCAACGCCGAAGAGGAGTTGCGTCTCGCCGATAGACGGAAGGACGAATTCCTCGCCATGTTGTCACATGAACTCCGCAATCCGCTCTCGCCTATCGCAAGCGCGGCAGAACTGATGAGGGTCGCACCTAACGATGCGCGACGGGTCAGCAAGTCGTGCGAAATCATCTCGCGACAAGTAAAACACATGACGGGACTCATCGATGACCTTCTCGATGTGTCACGGGTAACGCAGGGACTGATCAACCTCAACGTCGAGGTGCTCGACGCAAATCGGGTTGCGGCTGACGCAATCGAGCAGGTCAGACCGATCATCGAGAGGAAAAGGCATCGTCTTTCGCTGCGTACGTCGTCGACGGCGGCGCTGGTACGGGCAGACGAGAAGCGGCTGACGCAAGTCTTCGTCAATCTGCTCAATAATGCAGCCAAGTACACGCCGGAAGCAGGCGTTATCGACTTAACCGTGAGCTTGAACGACGACTGTGTCAAAGCCGTCGTAGCTGACAACGGCATCGGGATGACGCCGGAAATTGCCGCGCGCGCCTTCGACTTGTTCGCGCAAGGCGAACGCAGTTCCGATCGCTCTCAAGGTGGACTGGGGATAGGACTCGCACTCGTCAAGAGTCTGGTCCAACTCCATGGAGGTACCGTCACCGCGTACAGCGCAGGTCCCGGCGAAGGCAGCACGTTTGTTGTATGCATGAAGCAGGCTGAAACCTCGAATGTCCAACGAAATGACAAGACGGACAATTCTCTTGAGCTGCCTGTGTTATCCCGATTGCGGGTGTTGATCGTTGACGATAACCCGGACGCGTCGGAGACGCTTGCCATGCTGATGCAAACCTTGGGAAATGAAGTACGTGTCGCGGCAAACGGCAATGGAGCCCTGAAGGAAGTCGAACAGTGGAATCCCGACGTATGCCTTCTCGACATCGGCTTGCCCGACATGGACGGATATCAGTTGGCGTCCAAACTCAGGTGCCGCCCCGAGACCGCGCGCAAAGTTCTCATCGCAGTAACTGGATACGGCTTGCAACAGGACAAAGAGAAGGCGATCGCCGCCGGGTTCGATCATCACTTTGTCAAGCCCTTGGACGTGCGGAGACTTTTTTCCCTGCTTGGCGATGTCGCTTCGCGCGCGGATCGCGAATAGAACACCATCGCCCGACAGGCGAATTGCGTTGACAGGCAGGCGTCTGCCGACCCGTAATGGCGGATCTGGCGAAGTTGGTAGATCAAGTCCTGCGCTCCTCCCGATAACGCTGTGCGGAGTTCGGTACTCGGCCCATGCTGTCTATGAAATCGGCACCGCATCGCGGGCGGCGCTTCTCAGCCCGCGCGATAACGCGCGCCGGGATGCGTGTCACGCAGATGCGGCCCGCGTCCCGCGAACAGCTTCTCGCGCAGGGTGCCGTCCGCATACGCCGTGCGGTATCGGCCACGGTTCTGCAACTCCGGCACGACCAGATCGACGAACGCATGCAGGCTCTCCGGCATGACCGTGCGACGCAGATTGAAGCCATCGACGCCGGTTTCATCGGCCCACGCGACGAGTTGATCCGCCACTTCTGCGGGATCGCCGACAATGAACGGCCCGCGCCCGCCGATCTGATCGAAGCGCGTCATGTCGCGCGGCGTGATCGGCCGCCCGGCGCGCTTCGTCAGGTTTTCGACGGTCGATTGCAGCGCATTGCTTTTGACATAGCGGATCGGTTCGTCGAGATCCATCGCCGCGAAGTCGATGCCGGTCCATCCCGACACGAGCACGAGCTGGCCGAGCGTGTCGACATATTCCGCGTATTCGGCGTGGAGTGCCCGAGCTTCCCTGGACGTGCGCGCCACCACGACGGTCGCGCCGAGATAAAACAGCACGTCGTCAGGCGCGCGGCCGGCATCGACCGCATGCTTGCGGATGTCACGCGCCGCCGCCGCGACGATGGCAGGCGTCTGGCCTTCGAGGAACACGCATTCGGCATGCTTGCCGGCGAACGCCTTGCCGCGTCCCGATGCGCCGGCTTGATACAACACCGGCGTGCGTTGCGGCGACGGCTCCACGAGATTGAAGCCATCGACGCGAAAGTACGGCCCTTCGTGCAACACGCGGCGGATCTTCGACGGGTCCGTGTAAGGCTTGCCCGCGCGCCTGTCATGCACGACCGCGCCCTCCGTCCAGCTTCCTTCCCATAACTTGTAGACGGCTTCGAGGAAATCCTCCCCCGCCGCATAGCGCTCGTCGTGCTCGCGCGCCTTCTCCAGTCCCATGCCCCGCGCCGCGCTCTCCAGATATCCAGTGACGACGTTCCAGCCAGCGCGCCCGCCCGTCAGATGATCCAGCGTCGAGAAACGCCGCGCGAACTGATACGGATGCTCGTACGTCAAATTGGCGGTCACGCCGAAGCCTAGGTGCTTGGTCGCATGCGCCATCGCGGGCACGGTCAGCAGCGGATCGTGCGATGGCGATTGCGCGGCGGAGAACAGCGTCGCGTCGACGCCACCGCCGTAGACATCGTAGATGCCGAAGACATCGGCCAGAAAAACGCCGTCGAACAGGCCGCGTTCGGCAGTCTGCGCAAGTTCGATCCAGTAGCCGAGCGTGTTGTGTTCGAGAGAACGGTCGCGCGGATGCCGCCAGAATCCGGCCCACGAATGCGCGGGCGCGTTCATGTGGAACGCGTTGAAATGCAGAAGTCTGTTCATGGTGCGCGCGCTTTCTCGCGGCCGGCATTTCGGAGCGATACACACTAGGAGAGAGGCCGCGTCGCGCCAACCAAGTTAATCAGCTAAGCAAATTGACCGGTCGCTGGCAAGCCCATTACGCCCATTGTGCAGAGCTTTCGCGAAATGATCCGTTCGTCCTGACGACACGAGGAATCAACATGGAGAGCTTCCATCCCATGTGCATCCTTCCATGTCCAGTCACGATCAGTTCAATGACCGGGTTTTCTGGGTCACAGGCGCATTCGGCGCGCTCGGCGCGGCCGTCGTGCGAAGACTCGCTTGCGCAGGCGCGCATGTGGTCGCGTCCTCGCGCAACATCGATAATCATTTCCCCGGTTCGAGCGTCAACGCCGCGCTGGACCTGCTCGTGCAAGGTCTCGGACGCAAGTACGGGCCGCATGGCGTGCGCGTCAACGCGGTCGCGCCCGGTCTGATCGAATCGCCGCGCTTCGCGTCGATGACGACCGGCCAGGTCGATGCCGAACCCACGCGTCTCACCGCGCTCGACGGCCCCGGCACGCCCGACGACGTCGCGGCGGCGGTCACGTATCTGCTCTCCGACGATGCCCGCTTCGTCACCGGGACGCGTCTCTATGTGGATGGCGGCGGCCCGCCGTACGCCTGATTTCTCGATTCCGCTTCCTACTTTCAAGGACTTCTCTCTCATGTCCCGTTCCGTATCCGCCTCGCAGTTGCGCACGCTCATCGCTCAACGCTCGGAACTCGCCGTGCTCGACGTGCGCGAGGAAGGCGTCTCCGCGCGAAAGCGTCTGTTCTATTCGTCGGTTGCGCCGGTGGGCCGGCTCGGACTGCTGATCGATCGCCTCGTGCCGCGCCGCGGCACACCCATCGTTCTCCTCGATACCCACGGCGAGTACACGCCGCGCGCAGCCGCCTTGCTCGAACGCTGGGGTTATACCGACGTCGCAATCCTCGAAGGCGGCGTCGAAGGCTGGGCGCAGGCGGGCTTCGAAGTTTTTTCGGGCACCAATGTGCCGGGCAAGGCATTCGGCGAAGTCATCGAGCACAAGCTGCATACGCCCAACATCGACGCCTCGACGTTGAAGGCCCGCCAGGATGCCGGCGACGATCTCGTCGTGCTCGACTCGCGTCCGTTCGGCGAATTCAACACGATGAGCATTCCCGGCGGCATCGATTGCGCGGGCGCGGAACTCGTCTATCGCGCGCTCGCTGCCGTGCCGTCGCCGGATACGCTGATCGTCGTGAACTGCGCGGGCCGCACGCGCAGCATCCTCGGCGCGCAGTCGCTCATCAACGCGGGCGTGCCGAACCCGGTCGCCGCGCTCACTGGCGGCTCCATGTCGTGGCTGCTCGAAGGCTTCGAACTCGAACACGGCAAGATCCGCACCGCGCCGCGCCCCGAAGGCGAGGCGCTCGCGACCGCGCGCGAGCTCGCCGCCGCCGCCGCGCGCCGCGCCCGTGTGCCGGTCATCGACCGCGACACGCTCGCCGCGCTCGAACGCGAAAGCGGGGAACGCACGCTGTATCGCTTCGACGTGCGCGATCCGCTCGAATACGAAGCGGGTCATCCGGCAGGCTGGCAAAACGCGCCCGGCGGACAGCTCGTGCAGGCAACCGACGAATACGTCGGCACGCTGCATGCGCGCGTCGTGCTGCGCGACGACGACGGGGTGCGCGCGCGCATGACGGCGTCGTGGCTCAAGCAACTCGGCTATCTCGATGTCCGCGTGCTCGACGATGCGGGGAGCGCATCGCTCGTCGCCGAGCACCTGGAAGCCGGTTCGCAGGCCGTGCGCGTGCGTCCGCACGGCGCGCGCACGCGCTGGATAGAAGCCGATGCGTTGTTGCGCGAGATCGAAGCGGGCGCCGTGCAGACCATCGATATCGACAGCAGCCTCGCGTTCCGCCGCGCCCATGTGAAGGGAGCGCGCTTCGTCGCGGCGAGCGCCGTTCTCGCGCATCTGAGCGACTTGCCGCGCGACACGCCGATCGTGCTCACGTCAGAAGACGGCGTGCTCGCGGGACTTGTCGCGGCGGAAATCGCGCAGACGCGCGGCGGCGTATCCGCGCTCATCGGCGGCACGCGCCGCTGGCTCGCGCTCGGACTGCCCCAGGACGCCGGCGACGCGGGCAACCTGACCGGCGACGACGACGCGTGGTACAGCCCGTATCACGCAAAGGCGGATCAGGTCGCCGCGCAGATGAACGCGTATCTCGCCTGGGAGCTGCAACTCGTCGAACAGGTGGACCGCGATGCGATCGCGTCCATCGACGTGCTCGACTTCGAAACGCCCACCGCGCGGCGCAGCCGCGAACGGCTCGCCGACATCGCGGGGCGCGCGGAATGAGCCCCACGTTCGACGGCGCATCGAGCCCGGCGGACATCGAAGGCAGTCCGCTGCACGCGGCGTTCCAGCAACCGCTGATCCTCGGCCTCTTCCTGCCGATCCAGAACGGCGGCTGGTCCATTTCGACGCTGCCGCGCGGCACCGACTGGCGCTTCGACTACAACGCGCGTCTGACGAAGCAGGCGGAAGCGCTCGGCTTCGATCTCGTCTTCGGGCTCGCGCAATGGCTCGGCAAGAACGGTCACGGCGGCGAGATGAAGTATCGCGAGCAGTCGCTCGATGCATTCATCGCGACGAGCGCGCTCGCCGCGATCACCGAGCGCATCCTGCTGATCTCGACGGTTCATGCGCTCTATGGGCCGTGGCATCCGCTGCATCTCGCGAAGTTCGGCGCGACGCTCGATCACATTTCGAACGGGCGCTGGGGCATCAATCTCGTGACCGGTCACGTCTCCACCGAATGGGCGATGTTCGGCCAGCCGATGATCGAGCACGACGAGCGCTATGCGCGCGCGGCGGAATTCGTCGGCGTGCTCGACACGCTCTGGCGCAGCGACGCGAACCTGACGATCCGCACGCCGCGCTGGCAGCTCGACGATGCCTTCGTGAGCCCGCGCCCGCGCTATCGCCGTCCGGTACTCGTCAACGCGACCGGCTCCGATGCCGGCATCGACTATGCGGTGCGCCATTCGGACCTCGTCTTCATCACGAGTCCGGCGGGCGCGGATTTCGACGACGCCATCGGCGCCTTGCCCGCGCATACCGCAAAAATTCGCGAAGGCGCGGCGCGCGTCGAACGGCGCGTACGCACGCTCATTAACCCGACGATCGTATGCCGTCCGACCGAGCGCGAGGCGTATGCGTATCGCGACGCCATCGTCGCGCACGCCGATGAAGGGGCGCTCGACGGCTTCGTCGCGCAAGGCAGCCGCAGCGACGCGAAAGCGTGGTCGAAGCACAAGCGCGAGCAGCGCATCCTCGGCGGCAATCTGCATCTGATCGGTTCGCCCGAGCAGATCGTCGACAAGCTGCTCGCGCTGAAACGCGCCGGATGCGACGGCGTGCAACTGACCTTTTTCGACTTCGAACCCGATCTCGCCTATTTCGGTGAAGCGGTGCTGCCTTTGCTCGTCGAAGCGGGCCTGCGTCGCGACTTCGCCGGATCCAACTCTCCGCACACGACGACATGACCACCACGCGGCCACGGCAACTCCATCTGAACACGAACGTGACCGGCACCGGGCGGCATCCGGCGGGCTGGCGCACGCTCGACAATCCACGTTCGATCATCGATCTGAGCTTCTTCAAGGCGATCGCGGCGACGGCCGAGCGCGGCAAGCTCGATGCGGTGTTTCTCTCCGATACCCTGTCGCTGCGCAATCACGCCGAAGGCCCGTCGCAGGCGCTGGAACCGACCGTGCTGCTGACCGCGCTCGCGGGCGCGACGCAACATGTCGGCCTGATCGCGACGGCATCGACCACGTTCAACGATCCGTTCAATCTCGCGCGCCGCTTTGCATCGGTCGATCATCTGAGCGGCGGACGCATCGCGTTCAATGCGGTGACGACTTACGACACGCACGCCGCCGCGAACTTCAGCCACGAGATTCCGCTCTCGACCGAAGAGCGGTATGCGCGCGCACAGGAGTTCGTCGAGGTCGTGACGAAGCTCTGGGACAGCTGGGAAGACGATGCCTTCGTCGCCGACCGCCCGTCGGGCCGCTATACCGATCCCGCGCGCGTGCATACGATCGAGCATCGCGGCAAGTACTTCTCCGTGCGCGGGCCGCTGTCCGTGCCGCGCAGCCCGCAAGGGCGGCCCGTGCTCGTGCAGGCCGGCTCCTCGGAAGGCGGACGCGCGCTTGCCGCACGCTTCGCCGACGCCGTCTTTACCGCGCAGACGACGCTGCCGACGGCGCAGGCTTTCTACGCGGAGATGAAAGACCGCGTGCGCGCGCATGGCCGCAATCCCGATCATTTCCTGCTGCTGCCGGGGCTGTATCCGGTCGTCGGCGGAACCGAGCGCGAGGCGCGCGAACGCAAGGCCGAACTCGACGCGCTGCTCGATACCGATCGCGAAATCGCGCGGCTTGCAGGCGCACTCGGCCTCGCGCCCGACGATCTGTCGATCGATGCGCCCTTGCCCTACGAGCTCATCGGCAAGGTCGCGCGTTCGGACCTGCCGCGCGGTTTCATCGACTCGACGGTCGCGCTCGCGAAGAGCGGGAACCTCAAGGTGCGCGATCTGCTCGACCGCAACCCCGGCGCCCACCGGATGATCGTCGGCACGCCCGAGCAGATCGCCGACGATATCGAGCAATGGTTCCAGGCACGCGGCGCGGACGGCTTCAATCTCAACGCCGACGTGTTTCCTTCGGGCCTCGCCGCCTTCGTCGATCACGTCGTGCCGATCCTGCAGCGCAAAGGCATTTTTCGCCGCGACTACGAAGGCACGACGCTGCGCGACCATCTCGGCCTGCCGCGACCGGCCAGCCAGTATGCATCGTCGGCGCATGCCGCATGAACATCGAGAGGACAGGAACCGCATGACACAGGACAAGCAACTCACGCGCGCGGCGCTCATCCGCTCGGACGACGAAGCCCTCGACACCGCGCGGCGTCTGGCCGCCGAATTCGCCGTCGACGCCGCCGCGCGCGATCGCGATCGCCGGCTGCCGCTCGACGAGATCGAAGTGTTCAGCGCGAGCGGCTTATGGGGCATCGGCGTGCCGCGCGCATTCGGCGGCATCGATGTCTCCGTGCGCACCATCGCGCAGGTGTTCGATACGATCTCGGCGGCGGATTCGTCGCTCGGGCAAATTCCGCAGAATCACTTCGCGACGCTCGAACGTCTGCGACACGACGGCACGCCGAGTCAGCAGGACTTCTTCTTTTCACGCGCGCTCGCCGGAGAACGCTTTGGCAATGCGACCGCCGAACCGGGCGACCGTCTGCCCTCGGAGCACGAGACGCGCGTGCGCCGCCGCGCCAATGGCAACGGCTTCGTGCTGACGGGCCGCAAGGTGTATTCGACGGGCGCGCTTTTCGCCCACTGGATTCCTGTCGCCGCGCGCGATGACGACGGTCTTCCCGTGACCGCTTTCGTCGCACGGCATGCGCGCGGCGTCGAAGTCATCGACGACTGGTCGGGATTCGGTCAGCGCACGACGGCGAGCGGTCAGGTGCGGCTCGACGAGGTCGAACTCGATGCGCTGCAGATCGTCGCGCGCGGGCGCCGTCCGTATATCGATGCGGCCAATGCCGTGTCGCAGGTGCTCCATGCGGCGATCGATCTCGGTATCGGCCGGGCCGCGCTCGATGAGACGAAGCGCTTCCTGCACGCGTTCGCGCATCCCGCGCGCGGCAGCGGCGCATCGCATGCGACGGACGACCCGTACACGCTGCGCGACATCGGCGCACTGACGGTCGATTTGCATGCGGCCGAGGCGCTGACCGCACGCGCCGCCGAGTCGATCGACCGGGCGCGCGACCCAAACCCGCCGCGCGAGGCCGTCGCCGCTGCCATCGTCGCGACGGCGGAAGCGAAGATCGTCACGACGCGATTCGCGCTCGATGCATCGAACAAGCTGTTCGAACTCGCGGGGACGCAATCGACGCGCTCCGAACACAATCTCGACCGGCATTGGCGCAATGCGCGCACGCACACGCTGCACGACAGCGTGCGGTGGAAATATCACGCGGTCGGGCAGTATGCGTTGAACGATCTACTCTGCGATCCGTTCACTTACGCGAATCCTTATACGAAGCTCGACGTGTAAGTCAAACGGCGTGCCTTCAGCACGAAAGGCACGCCGTTTCCGCGAAGCTTCAGTGCGATGCGACGGCCTGCCTGTCGAACACCGGGTTGAACTCTACGTCCACCTTGATCTGATTCTTGATGTCGCCGGATTTATAGAGCGTGTCCGCGATCTTCTGCTCGCGCGCCACCAGTTCCTTGTCGAGCGGATAGAACCGGGAACGTCCGTTTTCGGCGGAGAATTTCGCGCGCGCCGGGCTTTGCTTCATCTTCTCGAGATAGATCTTCTCGACAGCCGGCACGTTCTGCGCCCACCACGTCCACGAGTTCTTCAGGCGGCCGAGGAAGTCGCCGAGCGCCTCGCTCTTCTTCGGATCGCGCAGCACGTCGGTGCGGGCGGTGAACACGGACAACGCCGGTATGTCGAGTTCGTCGCTCCTGATGATGACGCGCGCATCGCCCTTGTCCACCGTTTCCTTGACCGGGCCGTAGCCGCCCGAATAGACCGCGACCTGCCCCGCATTGAACGCGGACGCGGACACGTTGCCGTCGCCGAACTTGACGGCTTCGAAGTCCTTCGGCTTGAGTCCGGCCTTCACATACGAGAGCACGTATTGCAGATAGTTGAAGCCGCCGAAGTTATAGCCCCACGTTTTGCCCTTGAGATCGGCGAGGTCCTTGACGTCGGCGCTCTTGCGCACGACCGTGACGATAGGCGGATAGCTGCTATCCGGATTGCGCCAGCCCGCGATGATCTGCAAGGGCGCGGTGTCCGCGGTCCACGGCGTGCGTGCGTTGCCCTGTTCGATGATGAGCGACGTATCGCCCATCAGCCCGACATCGAGCACCTTCGAATACAGCGCGGACAGTTGCGCCGCCGGACCGGTCAGCACGGCCCATTTGACTTTGTACGGCGCGCCGTCGAGCACGTGCGACGCTTCGACGATCAATGGCCATGCGGCGTCCTGCGTGCCGATCGTGAGCGTCAGCGGTTCGCCTTGCGCGAACGATGCCGACGACCCCGCGACGAAACTCGTCACGAAAAAAGCGATGAAGCGTTTCCTGATGCGCATGAACGTGTGGTCTGAGTGAATGAAGTCTTCATGCCGCGTTTCGGGACGCGGCTTGCAATGCAGCGTCGTCGACGCCGAGTTCCGCGAGCAGCCGCGCGCGCAACGCGATGGCGTGCTCGTCGCCGCGCGAACGCGGACGCGGAGAATCGACCGTCACATCCGCGCTGATCTCGCCTTGCGATAGCACGACGATGCGATCGGACAGCAGAATCGCTTCGTCGATGTCGTGCGTCACGAGCACGACCGCAGGCGTATGCGCGCGCCACAGACGCGCGACGAGTTCGTACATGCGGATGCGCGTCAACGCATCGAGCGCGGCGAAGGGTTCGTCGAGCAACAAGAGCTTCGGCTCGCGCACGAGCGCACGCGCGAGCGCGACGCGTTGCGCCTCGCCGCCGGAAAGCGTCTTCGGCCAGCCTTGCGCGTGGCGCGACAAGCCGACTTCGTCGAGCGCGGCGAGCGCGGACTGCTTCGCCGCGCCCAGGCGGTCGTGGCCGATGACGACGTTTTCCCATACGCGCTTGGCGGGCACGAGACGCGGCTCCTGAAACACGACGGAACGCGCGCCCGCGACGCGCACGCGACCGCTGTCGGCGCGATCGAGCCCGGCGAGGATGCGCAACAGCGTCGTCTTGCCCGCGCCCGATGCGCCGAGCATCGACACGAACTGGCCGCGCCTGATGGTGAGCGAGACGTCCTTCAGCACCGCGCGCCCGGCGAACACGCGGCTCACGCGGTCGAGTTCGAGCGCGGCTTCGCGCTGTTGCAACGCGTCGAAGCGTTCGATGTCAGGCGAGTTCAAAACGCGGCCTCCACGGCAGGGCGAGATGTTCGAGCGCGCGCATCACGAGATCGGTGACGATGCCGAGCGCCGCATACACCAGAATGCCCGCGATGATGATGTCCGCGCGCTGATTCTGGTTCGCATTCACGAGGATGTAGCCGATGCCGTTCTGCGCGTTGATCTGCTCCGCGACGACGAGCGCGAGCAAGGCGACGGCGCTCGAATAGCGCACGCCGACGAGGATCGATGGCAGCGCCGTCGGCAGAATGATGCGCAGCGCCATCTGCCGGCTCGACAGCCCGAAAACGCGCGCCGCTTCGAGCAGCTTCGGATCGACGCCGCGCACGCCGGCATACGTGTTGAGATACATCGGAAAGATGGTGGCCGCGAGGATCACCGCGACCTTCGCGCCTTCACCGATGCCGAACCAGGTGATGAAGAGCGGAATCAGGGCAATGAACGGAATGGTGCGCAGCATCTGCAGCGGCGCATCGACGATCTCTTCGCCGACGCGCCACAGGCCCGCAAACAGGCCCGCCAAAAGACCGATGCCGCCGCCGATGGCCAAGCCCGTCGCCGCGCGCACGAGCGACACGCCGATCGCGCTTTGCAGTTCGCCGTCCGCGATCAGTTCCTTCAGTGCCGCGACGATGACGGTCGGCGGCGGCAAGGTTTCGGGCGCGACGAGTTGCAGCGAGGATGCGAGCTGCCACAACACGATCAACGCGAGCGGAACGCCGATGCGCAAACCCCGCGAGCGCAGCACGCTCAACGTGCGCGCGCGTGCCTGCGCCGCTTCGCGTGTGGGCAGGTCGACTAGCGCGCGCGTATCGTTTGTGCGCTTGTCGTCCCGTTCGGGGGGCGCGCCGGCATCGAGCCGTAGCGCGGCGGAAGGATAGCGGGGAACGTTCATGGGCAGGCGGGCGGGAATGACCGGGAGCGGGTTGAACGAATGATGGTACGTTCGCCCCCATTGCGAGCAAACGAAGCGTTTGCCGGATGCTATGCGCGCTTTCCCGAATAACTATTGCAGTCGAGGGACTATCCGGATCCGGCGAGCCGCGCTGTTCCACCTCTTCATCTGTCAGGCCGATGCGGATCGGTCCGCCGACCAGCGCGAGCGTCGCATTTCACGCAGCCGCGTGTCCCGAGCTGAAGATCCGCGATGCGCTTCCGAAGCACGGAGCACGAGCCCGCCGCGGGGCTGCCATCCATCCACGCGCGGCCTGCCTGACCCATGCCGAAATCTGATGCGCCTCATGAGATCTTTTCGATTGGCTTCGCGACGGAGCCGCGTCGAGAATGATTGCACCCCAGCCGCCTCCGCAGTCCAACCAATCAGGAATGCAACGACCGATGAACCTTCGTGAATCCACCAGGCACTTCGACGATCGCAACGTGAGAACGGCAAACGGCCAGGCCGGCTCGCGCCATCGAACCTGTGGCGAATCCCTCGTCACCTTGCTCGAGATTTACGGGGTCCAGTATGTCTTCGGCATCCCGGGGGTGCACACAGTAGAGCTCTATCGCGGTCTTGCGCGCTCGTCGATCCGGCACGTGACGCCCCGTCACGAACAGGGCGCGGGCTTCATGGCCGACGGATATGCGCGTGTCACCGGCAAGCCCGGCGTGTGCTTCATCATCACCGGTCCGGGCATGACCAATATCGCGACCGCGATGGCACAGGCCCATGCCGATTCCATCCCGATGCTCGTGATATCGAGCGTCAATGCGCGCAGCGAACTCGGCAGCGGCGACGGACGCCTGCACGAACTGCCCTCGCAGCGCGAAGTATTCAACGGGCTCGCCGCGTTTTCGCACACCTTGCTCGATGCCGCCGATCTGCCTCAGGTGCTGGCCCGCGCGTTCGCGGTGTTCGAGAGCGCCCGGCCGCGGCCGGTGCATATCGAGATCCCGCTCGACGTCATCGTGTCGCCGGCGGGCGTCATCGAGGCGTCGTGCGCCGTGCGTGCGGCGAAACCCGCTGCACACCCCGCCGCGCTCGCCGCCGCCGCGGAACTGCTCGCGGAGGCGCGCCGCCCGCTGATTCTCGCTGGCGGCGGCGCGGCCGACGCTGCCGCCGAACTGCGCGAACTCGCCGAGCGGCTGCAGGCGCCGGTCGCGCTCACGACCAATGCGAAAGGACTGCTGCCGTCCGGACAGCCGCTTCTCATCGGGTCCACGCAGTCGCTGCCGCACACCCGCGCGATGATCCGCGAAGCCGACGTAGTGCTCGCGGTCGGAACCGAACTGGGCGAAACCGATTACGACGTCGTCTTCGACGGCGGCTTTGCGATCGCAGGCAAGCTCATCCGCATCGATATCGATGCGCAACAACTGATGCGCAACGTTCGTCCGGATGTGGCCATCGTCAGCGACGCGCGCGAGGCGTTGAGCGAGCTGTCGACGAGACTGCACGAGCGTCCCGTTCGCCCGGCCGCGACGGACTGGGGCGCGGCGCGCGTCGCCGCGGTGCGGGCCGCCAACCTGGCCGGCTGCGACGCCGCGATGCGCTCGCAACAGCGCCTGATCGACACGATCGTCGGCACCTTGCCCGGCGTCGTCATTGCAGGCGATTCGACGAGCCCGGTCTACGCGGGCAACTTTCTCCACGATGCACCGGCGCCGCGCTCATGGTTCAACTCGTCGACCGGCTACGGCACGCTCGGGTATGGACTGCCCGCCGCCATCGGCGCGAAGCTCGCCGCGCCCAGGCGGCCGGTCGTCTGCCTGATCGGCGATGGCGGTCTGCAGTTCACGCTGCCGGAACTGGCGAGCGCGGTGGAGGCGCGCGTGCCCGTGATCGTGCTGGTGTGGAACAACTTCGGCCACGGCGAGATCCGCAAATACATGGCGCAACGCGATATCACGCCCGTCGGCGTCGATATCTACACGCCCGACTTCGCCGCGCTCGCCAAAGCCTTCGGATGCGAGGCCGCAAGAGTCGACGACCCGCGGACCCTCGAAGCCGAGCTGCGGCGCGCAGTATCGCGCGACGTCCCGACCGTGATCGAGGTCCGCGAAGCCGACTGGTTTGCACGGGTGCCGTCATGAACGCGAACGCACGCCCCGTCTTCGACTTGCCGCTGCGCACCCAGCTCTTCATCGACGGCTGCTGGTGCGCGCCCGAAACGCGGCAACGCTTGCCCGTCATCAATCCATCGACCGAAGAGACGATCGCCGAAGTGGACGCGGCCGGTCCCGCCGACGTCGATCGCGCGGTGCGCGCCGCGTCGCACGCATGGCGCGCCTGGAAACAGACTTCGGGCGCCGCGCGCGCCGCCTTTCTGCGAGCGATCGCACGCGGCGTGGAAGCCAGTGCCGAGCATCTCGCCGCGCTTCAGTCGCTCAACAACGGCAAGCCGATCGCCGAATCCCGCATCGATGTCGGCGACGTGGTCGCCACCTTCGACTACTACGCCGGGCTGGCCGAACGGCTGGATGAACCGGGCGAAGCGATCGCCATCCCGAGCGACCGGCATCGCGCGGTGATCCGCCGTGAACCCGCGGGCGTGGTCGGCCTGATCGTGCCGTGGAATTTCCCGATGGTGACCACGGCCTGGAAACTCGCGCCCGCGCTCGCCGCGGGATGCACGGTCGTGCTCAAGCCTTCCGAATTCACCCCGCTGCCGGAACTGGCGCTGGCCGCGATCGTCGAGCAGGCCGGCCTGCCACCCGGCGTGTTCAACATCGTGACCGGCACCGGCACCGATGTCGGCGCGGCGCTCACCACGCATCCGCTCATCGCCAAGGTCTCGTTCACCGGCAGCACGGCGGTCGGCGAGCAGGTCATGAAGGCGGCGGCGCAGTCCATCAAGGGCGTGAGCCTCGAACTGGGCGGGAAGTCGTCCATCGTCGTTTTCGCGGACGCCGACCTCGATCTCGCCGTCGATCTCGTCATCGGCGGTGCGTTCTTCAATGCCGGACAGATGTGCTCGGCCACGTCGCGCGTGCTGGTCGAACGGCCGCTCGCGCAGGCGCTGATCGCTCGCCTCGCCGACCGGGTCGCGCGCACCGTCGTCGGCGATCCGTTCGCCGCCGCCGTGCAGATGGGGCCGCTCACGAACCGCGCGCAGCACGAACGCGTGCAACGCTTCATCGCGCGGGGCAAGGCGGACGGCGCGAGCCTCGTGGTCCAGGGCCAGGCGCCCGACGGACCCGGATACTTCGTGCAGCCAACGATGTTCGTCGACGTGCCCGCCGGCAGCGCCGTGTGGCGCGAAGAGATCTTCGGACCCGTCTTGTGCGTGCGCAGCTTCGACACGGAAGACGAAGCGATCGCCACCGCCAACGACACCGAGTTCGGGCTGGTCGCAAGCGTCGTCACGCGCGACGCGGCACGCGGACAGCGCGTGGCGGCCGCGTTGCAGGCGGGCGTCGTCTGGATCAACGCGCCGCAACTGATCTTTCCTCAGACATCCTGGGGCGGCTTCAAGAAGAGCAGCATCGGCCGCGAACTCGGGCCGTTCGGACTCGCGGCCTTCCAGGAAATCAAGCAGGTGCTGACCGCGACCGATCCCGACTGAAAGCTTTTGTTAAGGCCGAGCCATGCGTTCGGCTCATGGCAACCATGCCGAGATTTCGATTGTTGCCGAAATTTTGCGTCCCTAGAGTGCTCTCACAACGCCGCTGTTGATCGACCGACCGCATTGACCGACTGCTGCACGTTCAGCGAGGAGTGAACCATGCATGACATCAAACGAGGCAGAAGGCAGGCCATCAAGACCATCGGCATGGCGCTCGCCGCATCGAGTCTGCCGATGCCGTTCATCAGCACCGCGAAGGCGCAGGAGAAGAGCTTCGCCGGCAAGACGCTGCGCCTGCTCACATGGTCCGACGACACCGGCGCGGCGGCCTTGCGCAACATTGCCGCGACGTTCAGCCAGAAGACCGGCGCGCAGGTCATCGCCGATCGCGCCGACGGCACCTCCGGCATGGTGGCGAAAGTGAAAGCGGCCGGAGACCGCCCGACCTACGACGTCATCACGCTCGCGGGCGTGGGCGCCTCGGGTCTCGCGGATGCCGGTCTGCTGATGAAGCCCGATCTGAACAAACTCCCCAACCTGAAGGATGTCGCCGCGCGGTATCAAACGGGCGCCAACGGCTTCGGCATCGGCTATCTGTTGTGGTCGGACGGTCTCGTCTACAGCACGTCGTCGGTCAAGACGGCGCCCACGACCTACGAAGCGCTTTGGGATCCCAAGTATGCGGGGCGGATTTTCCTGCCGCCGCCGGAATGGGCCGAAGCGGTCGATCTCGCGATCATCGCCGCCAAGATGGCGGGCGGCTCGCAGCAGAACATCGAACCGGGCTTCGCGAAGCTCGCGCAACTCAAGGACCGCGTGCTCACGCTCGGCGAGAATCCGAATCAGGTCGCCGACCTGTTCCGCACGGGTTCGCTGGATATCGGCGGCATCTACTCGCCGGCGTTCTTCCCCGATCAATTGCGCAAGCCCGAGTACAAGATGGCCGTCACGTATGGGATGAAGGAAGGCTTCGCCACCCAGCTGATGTTCACGGTCATACCGAAGGCGCACCCGGGCGACATCGACCTGATCCACGCGTTCATCAACCATTCGCTCGACGCAGGCGTGCAAGGCCGCATGGCCGCCGACGTGCTGAACGGTCCGGTGAACTCGAAGGCGGCGATTCCCGCCGAAAGCCGCGCGTTCGTGCCGTCTCCCCAGCAAATCGCGGAGAACGCCGTGCTGCACGACGACAAGGCATTGGCGGCGGTGCAACCGGCGTGGATCAAGCGCTATACGGAAATCTTCTCGGCCTGAGCTCCATGTCCGCACTCTCTTTCCGCCGCAGGACGGCAGCGCTGGCAGGCGCCGCCTCCGGACAGACGTCGGCTCCCGCGCTGCCCAGGGTGCCGCCGTGGGTGCTGCTCGCGCCGATCCTCGCGTTTCTCGCCGTGCTCGTCGCGGCGTCGCTCGCGGTGCTGCGCATGAGCTTCGGCGTGCCGGGGAACGAGTGGCGCGCACTCACGCTTCACAATTACGCGGACCTCGCCGATTCGTACTTCCTGCGTTCGCTCGGGCTGACGCTCAAGCTCGCGTTTGAGAGCATGGTCTGCGCGGTGGCGCTGGCGATTCCGGTGGCGCTCGCGATGGCGCGCACCGAATCGCGGCTCGCTCGCCGGCTCCTTCTTGCCGGCGTGCTGCTGCCGCTGCTCGTCAATCTGCTGCTGCAGGGTTACGGCTGGCTCGTGATGCTCGGGCCGGCGGGCATGCTGAATAACGCGCTGCTCGCGGCCGGCGTCGTGCGGCGTCCGGTGCAGTGGCTTTATCGCGAGAACGGCGTGCTGCTCGGCCTGATCCAGACCGCGTTCCCGCTCGCCGTGCTGCCGCTCGCGAGCGCCATGCGCGCCATCTCGCGCTCTTACGAGGAAGCGGCCGCTACGCTCGGCGCGACGCGCTCGCAGACGCTGCGCCACATCGTCCTGCCGCTCGCGATGCCCGGTCTCGTTTCCGGCGCGCTGCTCGTCTTCGCCTACAACGCGAGCGCGTTCGCCGTGCCGCTGCTGCTTGGCGGCCGCCGCGTGCCCATGCTCGCCGTGCTCGTGCACGACCAGGTGGCGCCGCTTCTGAACTGGCCCGCCGCGTCGGCATCCGGCGTGGTGCTGATGGTGGCGACGCTCGTCGTCATGTCGGTATCGCAACGGCTCGTACGCGGCATGCAAAGCACGGAGGAAGCCCGTTCATGAGCGCCCTGCGCCTTTCCGCGATCATGCCGGGACGCCTGAGCCGCGCCGCCAGCCTGCTCGCGACCGTCGTGCTCTTTCTCGCCGCCCTGCCGATCCTCACGATGGTGACGATGTCGTTCGGCAATTCGGATACGCTCCAATTCCCGCCGCCGGGCTTCGGGCTGCGCTGGTATCGGGCCGCGTGGCACACGTTCGTATCGCCCGACGCAAGCGATGTGCTCTCGATGGGCACGGCCCTCACGACGAGCCTCGTCGTCGCGGTATCGACGATGATCATCGCCACCGCCGTCTCGGTGCCCGCCGCCTACGCGCTCTCGCGCTATCGCTTCCGCGGCAAGGCGGTTATCGAGCAGCTCGTCGCGCTGCCGCTGGTCTATCCGCTCGTGATGCTCGGGCTCTCGCTGCTGCTCGTGTTCAACGTGCTGCCCGTCGAGCTCGGCATTCTGCGGCTCATCATCGCGCACGTGATCCTCGCCTTGCCGTTCACGGTGAAGAACTGCGCCGCCTCGGTCGCGGCGATCGGCCCGGAGTTCGAGGAAGCCGCGTGCCTGATGGGCGCGAGCCCGCGCCGCGCGATCGTCGATGTGGTCCTGCCGCTCATGCGGCCCGGCATTCTCGCCGGCATGCTGTTCGCCTTCATCGTCTCGTTCAACGAGTTCACGGTCACGTTCTTTCTGTACGGCATCGACACGATGACGCTGCCCATCTGGCTGTACAGCCGCACCGTGTCCTCGCTCGATCCGACCGTGTTCTCGTTCGCGGTCGTCATCGTGCTCATCGACTTTGCGTTGATCTGGCTGCTCGAAAAGCTGGTCGGCGACGAAGGCGTCGCGCTGTAACCGGGGAACCCTCATGACTCATCTGACACTTCAGGCGGTAACGAAGCGCTTCCACGCCGCATACGCCGTCGATCATGTCGATCTCGCCGTGCCCGACGGCAAGCTGGTGTGCTTTCTCGGGCCGTCCGGCTGCGGGAAGACGACGCTCTTGCGCATCATCGCGGGGCTGGAAACGGCGTCGTCCGGAACGGTCGCCTTCGCCGGCCGCGATCTGACTGACGTGCCCGCGAACCGACGCGATTTCGGCATGGTGTTCCAGTCGCTCGCGCTCTTTCCTCACATGACGGTCGCGCAGAACATCGCCTATCCGCTGCGTCTTCGCCGGGTCGGCAAGGAGGCGGAAGCCAGCCGCGTCGCCGAGCTGCTCGATCTGATCCGGTTGCCGCACATGGCGGACCGGCCGGTCTCGCGGCTGTCGGGCGGACAGCGCCAGCGCGTGGCGATTGCGCGCGCCATCGCGTCGTCGCCGAAGCTCTTGCTGCTCGACGAGCCGCTCTCCGCGCTCGACGCGAAGCTGCGCGAGGCGATGCAGGTCGAGATCCGTCTCCTGCAGCAGCGCCTCGGCATCACGACGATCATGGTGACGCACGACCAGCGCGAAGCCATGACCATGGCCGACGAGATCGTCGTCATGGAAAAAGGACGCATCGCGCAGGTCGGCAAGCCGCTCGACATTTATCGCAATCCCGTCAGCGAATTCGTCGCCGACTTCATCGGCCTCGGCAACATCCTGCCCGTCACGCTCGAAGGCGGAGACCGGATCGCGCTTCCGGGCGGCCAGCAGATCGTCGTCGATGCCGCACCGCCCGCGCGCGGCGCGGCGGGCGACGTCCGCCTGCTGATTCGTCCCGAAGACGTCTGCATGCGGACAGCCGTAAACGGCGCCGTCGATCCCGGGCCCAACGTGCTCGCCGGAAAGGTGGCGTTCATCCGGGATGTCGGCGCGTCGCTCGAAGCGACCATCGATTGCGCGGGCTTCACGCTCACCGCCGCCACGACGCCGCGCGAGACGCCGGACCTGCGAATCGGCATGCCCGTCTTCGCGGAACTTCCGCCGCACGCCTGCAAGCTCATCGCGGCACGCACCGCGCACTGAATTCACGCCGCCCACCGTATCGACACAGGAGAGACCTTCATGCACACGACGACTTCCGCGCAGCGCTTCCTCGCCCGCACCGCCGCCCTCCTCGCCTTCTCGGGCATCGCGGGCCTCGGCGCATTCGCGCCGCTGGCGCACGCCGACGCGCTCGACTCGATCAACAAGTCCGGCGTCGTCCGGATCGGCGTCTTCGAGGACTATCCGCCGTTCGGCTCGATCGGGCCGGACATGAAGCCGCAGGGCTATGACATCGACGTGTCCAGCCTGATCGGCAAGACCCTCAACGCGAAGGTCGAACTGATTCAGGTCACCGGCGACAACCGCATGGCGTATCTCGTCGACCATAAGGCCGACATGCTGCTCTCGGTCGGCAAGACGCCCGAGCGCGAAAAGGTGATCGACTTCTCGCAGGCCTACGCGCCGTACAACCTGGCCGTATTCGGTCCGAAGTCGCTGCCCGTGAAGAACGCGGGCGACCTTGCCGGCAAGAGCGTGGCCGTCGCGCGCGGCACGCTGGAAGACCTGAGCGTGAGCAAGGTCGCGCCGCCGTCCGCGTCGATCAAGCGATTCGACGACCCGAACGGCGCGATCTCCGCGTTTCTGGCCGGGCAGGCGCAACTGCTCGTGGTGGGCAACGACGTGGGCGCGACGATCATCGCCCGTCAACCGTCGAACGATCCCGAGCAGAAGTTCTCGCTCTTCAGCTCGCCCGATCACGTGGGCCTGAACAAGAACGAGCCGCGCCTCAAGCAGAAGGTCGACGAAGCCATCGCCGCGGCGAAGAAGGACGGCACGATGAACGCGATCTCGCAGAAGTGGCTGCGCGCACCGCTGCCGGCCGACCTGTGATGCGCGGAGCGCTCCGTTCACTCGCACGCGGGAGGATCGCTCGATGACCTACACGTTCGACTTCAGCGACGTCGGCCTCTATGTCGATGTGCTCGCGCATGGCGTCGCGGTGACGCTCGGCCTGACCGCCATATCGACGCTGCTGGGCGGCCTGGTCGGCATCGGCGGCGCGTGTCTCGCCGTGACGGGCCCGAAGCCGGTCCGCGCGGCGATCACCGCATATGTCGAGCTGATTCGCAACACGCCGTTTCTCGTGCAGCTCTTCTTCGTATTCTTCGGGCTGCCCAGCCTCGGCGTGCATATCGGCGAAATCGAGGCCGCCGTGCTGGCGATGACGGTGAACCTCGGCGCGTACGCCACGGAAATCGTCCGGGCGGGCATCGACTCGATACCGCGCGGACAGCTCCAGGCCGCGATGGCGCTCGGCCTGCGGGGACCGCACGTGTTCCGCCACGTCGTGTTGCCGCAGGCGCTCGCCAACGTGTTTCCCGCACTGCTCGGGCAGGTGCTGATCGTGATGCTCGGCTCCGCGGTCGTATCGCAGATTTCGGTGCCTGACCTGACGCACGCCGCCAGCTTCATTCAGTCGCGCAACTTCCGTTCGTTCGAGTGCTACGTGATCGTCACCGCGATCTATCTGCTGCTGTCGATCGTGCTGCGCATGCTGATCAACCGACTCGGCAAGCGGCTGTTCGCGGGACGGGCCGGCCGCGCGGCCGCGACCACTTCCCGGCGCGGTCTGCGCAACCTGTTGTCCCTGCGCATCGGCGCGGCCGAACCCGGCCTTCCGAAGGAGCGTTCACGATGATCGAGTTCACGCTGTGGGATATCGCCCGCAACCTGACGCTGGCCGCGCGCTGGACGGTTGTGCTTTCGGTGATCGCGTTCGTCGGAGGCGGCCTCACGGGACTGGCGCTGCTCGCCATGCGCGTGTCGCCGCTGCCGTGGCTGCGCCGGACGGTGGTGCTGTATGTCGAGGTGTTCCAGGGCACGCCGCTTCTGATGCAGCTTTTCCTCGGCTTCTTCGGCTTGCCGCTGCTGGGCGTCGAAGTGTCGCCCTGGGCTGCCGCGACCGTCACGCTCACGCTGTACACGGGCGCCTGTCTCGCCGACATCTGGCGCGGCTGCGTGGAGGCGGTGCCGCGCGGCCAGTGGAGCGCCGCGGCGAGCCTCGGCATGACGTGGACGCAGCAGTTGCGTTACGTCGTCTGGCCGCAGGCATGGAAGATCGCCGTGCCGCCCACCGTGGGATTTCTCGTGCAGGTCGTGAAGAGCACGGCGCTCACGTCGATCATCGGTCTCACGGAGCTGACCAAGACCGGCACCATGATCACCAACGCAGTGTTCCGTCCCTTCCCGATCTACGCCCTCGTCGCGTTGCTCTACTTCGCGATGTGCTTTCCGCTGACCTGGTATGCGCGCGCGCTCGAGCGCCGGTATCGCGTCGGCAGACATCGCTAAAAGCCGCGTCTCAATGGCTAACGCACTTTCAAAAAGGTTTGCGCATGATTTCCATCGGTAACGTGTCGAAGTGGTACGGCCAGTTCCAGGTTCTGGCCGACTGCACCACCACCGTCGGCAAAGGCGAAGTGGTCGTGGTCTGCGGGCCGTCCGGGTCCGGCAAGTCGACGCTCATCAAGACCGTCAACGGGCTCGAGCCGTTCCAGAGCGGCAGCATCACGGTCAACGGGGAGTCCGTCCACGACAGGCGCACCAACCTGTCGAAACTGCGCTCGAAAGTGGGCATGGTGTTTCAGCATTTCGAGCTGTTTCCGCACATGTCGATCACGGACAACCTCACGCTCGCGCAGACGAAAGTGCTGGGGCGCTCGAAAGACGAAGCGTCCGACAAGGCGCTGCGTCTGCTCCAGCGCGTCGGCCTGCGCGCGCACGCCGACAAGTATCCCGCGCAGCTTTCAGGCGGCCAGCAGCAGCGCGTGGCGATTGCGCGCGCACTGTCGATGGACCCGGTCGCGATGCTGTTCGACGAACCCACTTCCGCGCTCGATCCGGAGATGATCAACGAGGTGCTGGACGTGATGGTCGAACTGGCACAGGAAGGCATGACGATGATGTGCGTCACGCACGAAATGGGCTTCGCCAGAAAGGTCGCGCACCGGGTGATCTTCATGGATCACGGGCGCATCGTGGAAGACGACGATAAGGACGCGTTCTTTGCGCATCCGCGGTCCGACCGGGCGAGGGATTTTCTGGGCAAGATACTGCATTAGCACCGCGCCCGGCTTGCTACACTATTTCCGGCTGACGTGATTTTCATGATCGGAGACACGCCCCGATGCGACGACTTCCTCCGCTCAACGCACTGCAGATCTTCGAGACCGTCGCGCGTCACCGCAGCTTCACGCGTGCGGCGGAACATCTGTGCCTCACGCAGGGGGCGATCAGCAGACAGATTCTCGCGCTGGAGGAATACTTCGGCTTTCCCCTTTTCATCCGCGGCGCAAGGGGCCTGACCTTGACGGCGGAAGGCGACGTGCTGTTGCCCGTCGTGAGAGAGAGCTTCGGGCGCATCGAAGAGGTATCGCTGCGTCTCACGCGCCAGCGCACCGATCTCGCGCTGAAAGTGCCCACCTGCGTGATGCGATGGATGCTGCCGAGGATCATGCGCTTCCAGAGCGAGCATCCCGAACTGCAATTGCAGATCACGACGACCTGGCAGCACGATGTCGATTTCGAGGTCGAATCGTTCGATGCGGCGATCATCTACGGCTCGTCGCCCGGTGCGGACGTGCACGCCGTGCCGCTCTTCGACGAGCAGCTCACGCCCGTGTGCTCGCCCGAACTGCTCAATGAAAGTCCGCTCGCCGCCGCGGCTGATCTCGCGCATCATGCGTTGCTGCATCCGACGCGCGATCACCGCGACTGGAAGCTCTGGCTCGATTGCGCGGGTGCGAGCGAGATCGACGCGACGCTCGGACCGACATTCGAAACGCTCGATCTGGCGACCAACGCCGCCATGCAAGGGTTCGGCGTCGCGATCGGCGACCGGACGCTGGTCAGCGAAGACGTGGCGGCCCGGCGGCTCGTCATGCCGTTCGACATCGTGCTCGAAACGGGCTCACGCTATTACTTCGTCTATCCGGAGTGCGTCGCGAGTCAGCCGAAGGTCAAACTCTTCAGCGAATGGATCATGCGCAACCGTGAGGCGGCTGCGACGGCCGGGTAGTTCGAGGCCGCCGTACGCAACGCCACGTCGCGAGCGATTGTGTTTTGCGGAAACAAGCGCCTTAGTGGCCGCGTTCCAACGGTTCGCGCGCACGACCGGGAACGTCGCTGCGTGTGCCGAACAGCGTGTCGCAGATCGGGAACGTGAGGTTGAAATTCTGTGTCGCCATCACTTCGGGATCGTGGTGTGTAGCGTGCAGGCGCCGCACTGTGTTCACGAACGGAACGCGGTCGAGGAACGGGCTGTCGGTGACGTGCGAGAGCGTATGCAGGCCCTCGTACATCAGAAAGTATGCCGCCATCGTGAACAGCGCGATGTAGCCTGCGTTGCGGGAGAATACGAACCCGATCAGGAGCGCGAACGGCACGGCGGCCAGCACGAATGCAACCGGCGCGAAAGGCGGAAACAGCAGCGCGCGCCAGTGGCGGTGACCCTTGTATTCAAGCGTCACATGCGTGAAGAACCGGTGATGAACCGCGCAATGGCGCTTGTAGATCATGCTGAAATACTTCGTCGGACGATGCAGCACATAGCGGTGCGCCGCCCATTCCGCCCAGTTGCCGAACAGAAAGAGCGGAATGACGGCCATCCATTCGGCGAGCGTCGGCGCATGAAGCTGCATCAGGCAAAAGACGATCACGCCGCCCGTGAAGAGCAATGTGAAGCCGAGGTGCATTTCGCCGCGATACCACCATGGCGTGGCATCGACATACTCGTCGCGGAACTTGTAGGAACGCGCACGAACGTCATCTTCGTATTTCATCAATGTCTCCGGCTGTTGTGAAAGGCGTGTGCCCGTTGGCGTCCGCCGTTATGCGCAATGATTCGGGAGGGAGTCCGCGCGCAGCCGTCTTCGAGCTTGTCGAGCGTCTCCGACACCACGAATAACGCTGATCCCGAAGCCGATGCGCGCGCTCGTTCTGGAAGATCAGCACGGGCGCATGATCGGCGCTGCCGCGCGCGGACGACAACACCGGCTAGACGAATGCGGGATTGCCGTTCGCTGCGGCAGCGCGTGTTCATCAGCGTCTCCATCTGTGCGCGCCGACTGTGGTAAGCGAGCGCATTGGATGAAGCGTAGCGAGATCGCACCATAACGCCTAATACTGTTTATTGATGCGCCGGATAATTCGGGCTTATATCGGTGCTAGCCCGGATGACACCGTCCTTACGGTTCCGTATCAATGGGACGCGCGGGAATGGGCGGTTAAGCAGCAAGCCTGAATGAATGCCCGGCGCGCCCCGTCAAATCGATCTGATAACGGCGTCTTCGGCTATTAGCATCGCTGATGCCGCGAGGGACGGCTGATGTACCGCCCGTCTTTGCCGATCGTGCGAGAGTTGGCGCACGCGCGGGGCGGGCCACGGCGAAAGTGCTTCTTTTTCTGCGGGGGATCGACCTGTTGTTTCAGAGGGGCGCGTTCACGCCGAAGGACACCGTCGCTGTGACGAAACTGTTCCGCTGCGGACTCGCGAATCAGTTCGCGACCGAAACGCGCTATCGCATGATCTCTGAGGCTTCGCGGTTAAGATTCTCGCCAACGTCGTGCTGGCCAATCCTTACCGCGCACAAGGCGTCCACCTCGCGACGGGCGTCAACGCGGCGAGCGTGCTCGTGCGCTATCTCTTCCGCACGCGCCACATGCCACCCGTTCGCAACCGATCAGAAAGTCTCTTCCTGCGGCTCCGGCCCGCGCGTCGGCGCATCCGGCTGGGCGAGCTTCACGGCGCGGCCGGTGCGCGCCGATTCGTAGATCGCGTCGATGATCCGCTGATCCTGCAAGCCTTCCTCGCCCGGCGTGTGCGGCACGAGATCGTCCTTCACGCAGACCGACATGTGATCGATTTCGCGCGCGAACTGGTTCTGCGGATCGATCTGCACTTCGGTCGTCGCGCTCTTGCCGTCGACGAGCATGCCGTGACGCAAGCGCAATCCGTTATAGCCGAACGCCGGATCCATCTCGACCCAGCCTTGTGCGCCTTGCAGCCTGAAGAAACGCGATTCGTGGCTTGCATAACTCGACATGCACGTCGCCGTGAGTCCGCTCGGAAAGCGCAGGATGAAGTGCACCGATTCCTCGACCTCGGCAAAGCGCGGATCGCCTTGCGGGCGATGCACCGTCGCGACGACTTCCATCGGCTCTTCGTTCGACAGAAAGCGCGCCGCGTTGAGGCAATAGAGGCCGATGTCGGGCATTGCGCCGCCGCCCGCGAGCGCCTTCTTCAAGCGCCATTGCGATGGATCGCCCACATTCTGCGAATTTCCCGCGATGAACTCGCGCAATGTGCCGAGCTTCTTCTCCTTGACCATCTTCGCAACCATGCGATCCATCGGCTCGTACTGGCTGCGATACGCGATCATCAGCTTGCGATTGGCGCGCTTCATCGCTTCGACCATCGCCTCGCAGTCGGCGGCATTGTTCGCCATCGGCTTCTCGCAGAGCACATGCTTGCCGATCTTCGCCGCGCGCAGCGTGAACGCCTTGTGCATGCCGTTCGGCAACACGATATACACGACGTGCACGCGCGGATTGTCTGCAAGACGCTCGAAGTCCTGATAATCGTGGATGTCGGCATCGGCGATGCCGTATTGACGCGCGACGCGCCGCGCCTTTTCGCGATCGCCGGAAACCAGCGCCGCCACCTTCGAGTATTTGCATTGCGCGAGCGCGGGCAGAATCTGATTCAACGAAAGACGTCCGAGCCCGACGATCGCATAGCCGATGCGCGCGTCGGGCGGCAGATTCGCGTCGGGCGTTTCTTCCTTCTGCTCCGTGTTCGGATCTTGAATCAGCGGCAGCTTGACCTGATTGGCATCGGCACCTGAAGGACCGGCGGCCCATGCGCTGCCGGTTCCGGCCGCGAGCGCGACTGCAATGCCCGCGCCGCCGCGTGTCAGAAACGAACGGCGCCCCGCTTCCGGTTCGGCGGGCGCGGCGTTGGGCAAAAGCTGATCGGGTTGGCCGCGAAAAGGCATGGAGAACTCCGGCGGGGAAATGTGATCCCTGCGTTCAGCATTGCGCGTGCCATCCGAAGTAAGCTTGTTGGTTAGCGAGTCGTCGATGAGAATTGAGCGCTGCGCGCGTCGGTTCACCGCCGAACGCACAACGCTACGATAAGCGCATCACCATTCCTTTTGGAGCGCACACGATGCTTTCAGATATTTACAGGCAATACATCGCTTGCCTGAATGCGCGCGACTGGCCGAATCTCGGCGCGTTCGTTCACGATGCGCTGCAGTACAACGCGCGCGCGCTCACGCTCGATGACTATCGCGAGCTCCTGAAGAAAGATGTGCGCGAAATTCCGGACCTCCGCTTCGATATCGAGCTGCTGATAGCGGAGCCGCCGCGCGTCGCTTGCCGGTTGCGCTTCGAATGCACGCCGAAGGCTGACTTCCTCGGCCTGCATATCGATGGAAGACGCGTCGTGTTTTGCGAGAACGTCTTCTATGAGTTCCGCGATGGCAAGATCGAGCGCGTGTGGTCCGTTATCGATAAAGCGGCGATCGAAGCGCAGCTTTAGGCCGCTTCGGTGAAGAAGCTGTCCACGATATCGTCGCGCAACCTGGCGACCTTGCTATCTCCAACCTTTCGCGGCCGCGGCAGCGATACATCCACCACTTCCCCGATGCGTCCCGGCCGCGCCTGCATCACCACGATCCGGTCCGACAGCAGCACGGCTTCCTCCACATCGTGCGTGACGAGCACCATCGTGATCCGTTCATGCTCCCATATCCGCTGTAATTCGAGCTGCAAGCGGCTTCGCGTAAGTGCGTCGAGCGCACCGAAGGGTTCATCCAGCAACAGCAGACGCGGCCGGTTCACCAGTCCTCGCGCAATCGCAACGCGCTGCGCCATGCCGCCCGATAACTGATGCGGATAAAGCCGCTCGTAGCCCTTCAATCCGACGAGCTCGATATGCTCGGCCACCGCGCGCGCCTTCTCGGCCTTCGATAACGGCGCGTTGCGCAACGCGACCGCGACGTTCTGCGCGACATCGAGCCACGGAAACAGCCGATGATCCTGAAACACGATGCCGCGCGACAGATCCGTCGTCACGACGCGTTCGCCGCCGAAATCGATCTCGCCGTCGTAATCGCCATCGAGGCCCGCGATGAGCCGCAGCAACGTCGACTTTCCGCAACCGCTCGCCCCGACGATGCTCACGAACTCGCCGCTCGCAATCGACAGCTCGATGCGATCGAGCACCGGCGGCCCCGCATCGCCAGCGAAGCGCTTGCTCACGTGCCGCAGCGTCAGGCCACTGTCTTGCTCTATTTGCGTCGTCATATCCGGATTCTCCTCAAGCCGCGCGCGACGCGCCGAACCAGCGCCGCTGCACGCCGCGCGCGAAAGCATTCAACGCCCACCCCGTCAAACCGACCACGATCACGCCGAACACGACGAGATCCATACGAAACTGTTCGCTGCCATCGACGAGCGTATTGCCTATGCCGCTGCCCGCAACGAGCAGATACTCCGCGCCGAGCGTCGCGAGCCACGAATAGATGAGCGCCAGATACACGCCCGTGAAGATGGACGGCAACGCTGCGGGCACCACGACATAGGCCACGGTTTGCAGCCTGCCATAGCGATATGCGCGCGCCACGTCGAGCCAGTTCGCGGGAACGGCGCGGATGCCGTCGCTCGTATGCATCACGACGGGCACGAGCGCGGCAAGCGACAGGAACACGACCTTCGCGACATCGCCGAGTCCGAACCACACGGAGATCAACGGAATCCACGCGAACAGCGACACTTGCTTGAACGTGTTGAAGCTCGGTGCGATCGCGCGATTCGCGAGCTTCGATATGCCGAGCAATGCGCCGAGCGCGAGGCCGAGACTGGTGCCGATCGCAAAGCCCGTCAACTCGCGCGCAAGCGATGCCGACAACGCGCGCGCGAGCGCCCCGCTGCGGACCTGATCGACCGCCGTACTCCACACGTGTGCAGGCGAAACCATCACGCCTCGCCCCACTTGCGCATCGCGCGACACGTACCACCACACGGCGAGCGCGGCTATCGGCAGCACGAGTCCGCGCCACGATCCTTTGACTGTTCCCGCTTCCCAATCCAGAGTCGACATGGCTGATCCTCAATTGACGCGGCCGCGTTGCAGCTTGCGCTCGAATGCATCGAGCAGGCGATCTGCCGCATAGCCGATTGCGCCGACGATCAGCACCGCGGCCAGCACGAGATCGAGCTGAAAAAGCTGACGTCCATACACGATCAGATAACCCAGCCCTTCCGACGACGCGACGAGCTCGACGACGACGAGCGTCAGCCACGCTTTCGTGAACGCGAGCCGCACGCCCGTGCCGATGACCGGAATCGCGGACGGCAAAGTCACGCGCGTGATGACTTGCCAGCGCGTATAGCGATACACCGACGCAACTTCCTGCAACGCACGCGGCGTGCCGCGAAAGCCTTGCAGTGTCGAGAGCGTGACGGGCACGAGCGCCGCATGCCCGATCAGCAGATACTTCAGCGGCTCGCCGATGCCGACGACGATCATGAGAAACGGCAACCAGCCGAGCACCGGCACTTGCACGATCGCGTTGAAGCTCGGCAGGACGTAGGCTTCCAGCGTGCGCGACAGGCCGAGCAATCCGCCGAGCGCGATGCCGAGCAGCACGCCGCCGCCGAATCCGACAGCGGCGCGCGTCGTGCTCGCCAGCAGATGCGTCCACAACTCGCCGCTCTTCGCGAGTGCGCCGAGCGTTTCGAAGACGAGCGCGGGCGCCGGCAACACTTGCGCGGAGATCCAGCCGTAGTGCGAGCCGAGCACCCACAGCAACGCGCAGACGCTGGGCACGATCCACGGCAACGCAGTCCAGCCGATCGTGCGCCACGCATCAGTCGATGACATTCCGCGCGCACGATCCGCGGGCTGAAACACACGCGTCAGTGCATTGGCCATTTATCTGTTCTCCGCGAGACGTTCGCCGGAAGGCTTGCCCGTTGCATCGAAACGCGGCCAGTAGGCTTCGAGCTTCAGCGACTTCAGCGCCTGATCCAGATACTTCGGCTCGAACCATCCATTCACGCTGACGGGCTGACGAATCAGATTCAGACGCAACGCATCGTCGGCGACGGCCTGATAACGCGCGACCAGAAACGGATCGATGAGCGGCGACATGCGGTCCTTCATCGATTGATTCGCAAACTCGGACGACCACGATTCGACCGGCACGCCGCTCTTCGCCCACAACGCGAAGAGTGCATTGCGATGGGTTTCATCGGACGACCATTGCGCGGCCTGCACCACGGCGGTCACGACCTTCTGCACCGTGTCGGGATGCGCGCGCTCGTAGTCTTCGAGCACGAGAAGATGCGCCTGGCGCGTGAACTGCACGCCGTCATCGCGCGATGCATAGACGATCTTCGCGAGCCCCTGACGTTGCAGCTTGAAGAGCGAGTAGTCGAGGAACACCGCATCGACGCCCTTCGACGCCAGCGCGGCCTGCGAGGCAGCGGTATCGAGATTGATGACGCGCAGATCGCGTTCGCTGAGGCCGTTTTGCTTCAGCACGTTATCGGCGACGAGTTGCAGATTCGTCCCGCGAAAGATGCCGACGCGCTTGCCCTTCAGATCCTTGACGCTCTTGATGTCCGAATCGGGAGGCACCGCGAGGTACACACCCGTCCGGACGTTCGACGCCAGCAGCAGATGCGTCTTCAATCCGTTCGCGCGGCCGAGCACGGAAGGCAAATCGCCCTGATACGCGAAGTCGAGCTGTTTGTTCGCGAGCGCCTCGTTGACGGCGGGCCCCGCGCCCTTGAAGAAGATCCACTCGACCTTGATGTGCTCGGGCTGCAACGCATCTTCGACGCGATGCTGCAAAAGCGCGGTCGCCGCGGGCGAGCCGCCGAAAACGGGCGGATCGCCGGTTCCCTGCTGCGCGACGCCGATGCGCACCACGGCCGGATCGGCGGCCTGCGCGGGACCGATGAGCGCAGCGAACAGCGTCGCCGCGCCGACGAAGAGCTTGAATCGTAGTGTCATCGTGCAATGAGAAAGAGTGGATCGCCGGCGATGCGATCGCCGGTGCATGGGGTATCGCGCCACGCGTCAGGCGGTGCGCGTTTCCTGCTTGACGATGCGGCTCTTGCGCCCGTCGATGCCTACGGGCACATCGCCGTGCACGGTCGCGCGACGCACGACGCGATGCGCATCGGCGTAATCGGCCACCGCGTAATGCTGCGTCGCGCGGTTGTCCCAGATCGCGACATCGCCTTGCGTCCAGCGCCAACGCACGGTGTTTTCGAGGCGCGTGACGTGATCGTGGAAGATTTCGGCGAGACGGTCCGAATCGCGCTGCGAAAGACCGATGAAGCGCTGCACGAAGTGACCCAGTACGAGCGTGCGTTCGCCCGTTTCCGGATGCACGCGCACGACCGGATGCTCCGTTTCATAGAGCGTCGAGGTGAATTGCTTGCGGTACTCGCGCTCGGATTCCGTATCGGGCACGTTGCGCGTGGCGGCATAGTCGTAGGCGTTCGAATGCAGCGCCCAGAGTTTGTCGGCGAGATCGCGCAGCGCTTCCGGCAGGTTCGCATATGCGGCGGCCGTGTTGGCCCATACCGTGTCGCCGCCGGCGGGCGGGATCACGACGCCGCGCAGAATCGAAATCTTCGGATAAGCATCGACGAACGTGACGTCCGTATGCCATGAATTCGCGCGCGTGCCATGCTTCGAATCGAGTTCGAGCAGACGGCTTCCACTCGAAAGCGACGGCACGGTCGGATGCGCGACGGTCTCGCCGAAACGCGCGGCGAAGGCTTCCTGCGCGGCGTCGTCGAGATGCGACTGGCCGCGGAAGAACAGAACCTTGTGTTCGAGCAGCGCATTGTTGATCGCGGCGATGGCGTTATCGTCGAGATCGGCGGAAAGCGTCACGCCGCGCACTTCGGCGCCGATGCGCCCGCCGATCGGGCGCACCTGGAACGGTTCATTCGACGTGACGGGAGACAGCGTGGATTCGGCGGCGAGCGTGGAAAGTTCGGACATCGAAAATCTCCGTTGTGGTTTGCGTTTGTCGGATGCAGGCCGCATTCAATGCGACGGAACCATTGAAGCATCGACAAGACGCGTCGCCAACGAAGCGTTTCGACTATGCATATCGCTGCAATCCCGCGATGCTTTCCCGCAGCTCGCCCATTGCGCGCCGTAGCCGAATTCGTTCGTTGCTTTCGCGGCCGCGTGCGATGCCTTCCTCTGCGATACCGAGTTACCTTTTCGTATTTGCAGCGCGTACCAGGCTTGCTCGGCAGTACCTCAGAAGAACAGCAGGCTGCGCAACTCGATGCTGCGGCGTGGCCGTGCATCGGGCGGCGATGCGGGATCGTCGAAGGCCGTGTGCGCGGTGAAACGCGCGACGCCGTCGCCGGCCGAGTCGTAGATCTTGATGAGCAGCGCCTCGTCGGGCGACATCAGCGGGAAGTAGTACCAGCGATGCAGCGGGTTATGCACGAACGCGTAGGTTTCGCCCGTCATCGTCGGATAGATGAAGTCCTGCGCGACCGCATCGCGTTCGTCGATGCTGCGCGAATCGCACAGTGCGAGCGGTGACGATTCCACGACCTCGCCCACCGGCCGCCACAGATTGACGATCGCAAAGCGCCCTTGCAGCAGGCGGGCGGCTTCATCGGCGGGAAGATGATCGCGCACCCGGCGCGGCCCGGAAACGAAGGTCTGATCGTTGTGGATCAGATGCACCGGCTCCTTCACGCCGTTCGCGCGTGCCGCCGCGCCATCCCGCAGTGTGTGATCGAAGATGACGACGCGCTTCGCCCCCGTCCATTGCTTCAGCAGGCGCTCGGATTGCGGGTAGTAGACCGAACGAATCGCGGCATCGTCGGAGAAATCGCTGAGCGCGCTCGCTTCGCGATGCAACTCGAAACCATTCCGGTCCAGCGACAGGCCGCCCGGCGGCGGTCGCAGCCGCGCATTCGAAATCCTCACCGCGTGCGTGCGATATTCGCCGGTGCGGCGCGGCACGCCGGGCGGCGGATCGTAGGCGTAGGAGGCGGGCTTCACGCCCGTAGGCACGAGATAGTTCAACCCGGCCTCGACTTCGACCGGCTGCTCGATCACGACATCGCTCATGATTGCACGCCCCGCTGGCTAGGTTCGACAGATCGAATCTAGGCTCGCCGGAACGGTTCAACAACGAAGCTTTTCTGCAATGCATTGCACGCGAGGAACCCGCGGCATCGTCAGACGGTCGATCAGCCCGAGCGCAAGCGCGACCAGCGGTGGCTCGAGGTTATAGCTGCTCGCCTGGCCCACGCGCCTGCCGCGAAGATGGCCGTCGACACCAGATAACGGCGAATAGCGGCGATTGCGCTTAGCTTCTGATGATTCATCGTTTAGCGTTGGCGCACGGGTTGCAGATAATCGACGCTTTCACGAATCACATCGGAGCGCCATGCCTTTCGATCGCAATGCTCCCCTGCCTTCCGGCGTCGAAGTCGGCGCAGCGTGGGGTCCCGGTCCCACGGAACGGTACGCCGCGCTCGCCGCGCGCTTTCGGCCCGTGTTCGCTCGCATCCGCGCACAGAGCGTCGCGCGCGAGCTCGAACGCCGTCTTCCCACCGACGAAATCGCCTGGCTGCGCGACGCCGGCTTCACGTCCTTGCGCGTGCCGGCCGACTATGGCGGCCAGGGCATCCGCCTCGTCGAATTGTTCGAATTGCTGATCGAGTTGTCGGAAGCCGATTCGAACATCACGCAGGCGCTGCGCGCGCACTTCGGCTTTATCGAGCACGCGCTCGACAGTCCCGTCGAACGACGCGAGCGATGGCTCGCGCGGCTCGCGAAGGGCGTCATCGTCGGGGCGGCTTGGTCCGAGACGGGCGAAGCGCCGCGCAGCCAGTTCGCGACGCGTCTCACCCGCGACGCGAACGGCTGGCATCTGAACGGCACGAAGTTCTATACGACCGGCTCGCTCTTCGCCGACTGGATCCACGTCGGCGCAACCGATGCGGACGACGAGGCCGTGTCCGTCACGGTCGATCGTCGTGCGGACGGCGTCGAAGTGATCGACGACTGGGACGGCATGGGCCAGCGCCTCACCGCGAGCGGCACGAGCCGCTTCGACAACGTGAAGGTCGACGAACGCGAAATCGTCGCGGGCCGCGCGCCGTTCCCGTACTCCGAAGCGTTCTATCAGCTCGTGCATCTGGCGACGCTCGCGGGCATCGGCCGGGCCGTCGCGAGCGACGCGGCCGCCGCCATCGCCGCGCGCACGCGCAGTTACAGCCACGCGGTCAGCACGCGCGCCGCGGACGATCCGCAATTGCTGCAAGTAGTCGGCCGCGCCCGCGCGCACGCCTGGACGGCCGGCGCGATCGTCGCGCAGGCGGCGCGCGCGCTCGAACGCGCGGCGGCGTCGTTCGACAGGCCGGATGCGCTCGCCGTCATCGCGGAAACGGAGATCGAGATCTGGCAGGCGCAGACGGTCGCGTCGCAACTCGTTCTCGACGCGAGCGCGAGCGTGTTCGACGCGCTCGGCGCATCCGCGACGCTGCGCACCGCCGGGCTCGACCGCTACTGGCGCAACGCGCGCACCATCGCGTCGCACAATCCGCGCATCTACAAGGACCGGATCGTCGGCGATTTCGCCGTGAACGGCACGCTGCCGCCGGGCCAATGGCGCATCGGCGTGGCCTGACTTTTTCTTCGTTCGCCCCGCCCTTTCATGAGCAAGAAGCACATCATTCTGAACGCGTTCAACATGAACTGCGTCGGCCATATCAATCATGGCCTCTGGACCCATCCGCGCGACCGTTCGACGGACTATCGCAAACTCTCCTATTGGACCGACCTCGCGAAGCTGCTTGAGCGTGGCCTCTTCGACGGGCTGTTCATCGCGGATATCGTCGGCGTGTACGACGTTTATCAGCAATCGGTCGATGTCACGCTGAAGGAGTCGGTGCAGTTACCCGTCAACGATCCGATGATGCTCGTCTCCGCGATGGCCGCCGCGACGCAGAACTTGGGCTTCGGCATCACCGTCAATCTCACCTATGAAGCGCCGTATCTGCTCGCGCGGCGCTTCTCGACGCTCGATCATCTGACCGAGGGACGTATCGGCTGGAACATCGTGACCGGCTATCTCGACAGCGCCGCCCGCGCGATGGGCGCAACCGAGATGATCGCGCACGACGAGCGCTACGATCGCGCCGACGAGTATCTGGACGTGCTCTACAAGCTGTGGGAAGGAAGCTGGCAGGACGATGCCGTGCTGCGCGACCGCGAGGCGCGCGTGTTCGCCCATCCCGCGAAGGTGCGCAAGGTGCGGCATCGCGGCCGTTATTACGACGTCGACGGTTATCACCTGTGCGAGCCGTCGCCGCAACGCACGCCGGTGCTGTTCCAGGCCGGATCGTCGGGGCGCGGCCAGGCGTTCGCCGTGCGTCATGCCGAATGCGTGTTCGTGTCGAGCCAGAGCAAGGAAGGCACGCGCAAGCTCGTGAGCGCGCTGCGCGCGCAAGCCGTCGAAGCCGGACGCGATGCGGGCGATCTGAAGATCATCATGGGCTTCACCGTGGTAGTCGGCCGCACGCAGCGCGAAGCCGAAGAGAAGTTCGCCGAGTACGCGCGGTATGCGAGTCCTGAAGCGGGTCTCGCGCACTTCGCGGCGGGCAGCGGCATCGACTATTCGACCTACGCGCCCGATGACGAACTCGCGCCGCCCGGCGGCCACAAGGGACGCGGCATCGAATCGTCGGTGCAGCGCGTGACCGACGGCAAGCGCGGCGTCACCGTGCGGCATCTGCTCGACCAGATGCAACTGGGCGGCCGCTACACGACGATCGTCGGCGACCCGGTTCAGGTGGCCGACGCGCTGCAATCCTGGGTCGACGAGGCCGGCATCGACGGCTTCAATCTCACGCGGACCGTGACGCCGGAAAGCTACGAGGACTTCATCGATCTCGTCATTCCGGAATTGCAGTCGCGCGGCATCTACAAGACGGCGTATGCAGAAGGCACGCTGCGCGAGAAGCTCTTCGGCGGCGGCGCGCGGCTCGGCGCGCGTCACACGGCCGCCGGCTTCCGCGATCCGTCCGGGCCGGCCGACAGGCAGGCGACATGAGCGCCGCGACGCCCCTGCTCGAGATCGACCAGTTGAGCGTGTCCTTCGGCGGCCATGCGGCGGTTCGCCCGTTCGATCTGACGATCGCGCGTGGCGAGATCGTCGCGCTCGTCGGCGAATCGGGCAGCGGGAAATCGACCGTCGCGCTCGCGACGATGGGACTGCTGCCGGAACGTGCGCGCGTGCAAGGCGCGATCCGCTTCGAAGGGAAACCGCTCTTCGCGCAAAGCGAGCGTGAATGGAGCGCGCTGCGGGGCGATCGCATCAGCATGATCTTTCAGGAGCCGATGACCTCGCTGAATCCGCTTCAGCCCGTCGGCAAGCAGGTCGCCGAAGCGCTCACGCTGCATCGCCCGATGTCCGCTCAGGCCGCGCGCAAGGAAGCGCTCGAGCTGCTCGAACTCGTGCATCTGCCGGAGCCGCGCCGGCGCTTCGCGCACTATCCGCATCAACTGTCGGGCGGACAGCGGCAACGCGTGATGATCGCCATCGCGGTCGCGTGCCGCCCCGGCCTCCTGATCGCCGACGAGCCGACCACCGCGCTCGACGTCACCATTCAGGCGCAGATTCTGGCGCTGATCGACCGCCTGCGGCGCGAACTGTCGATGGCCGTGCTGCTCATCACGCACGATCTCGGCGTGGTCGGGCGCTGGGCGGATCGCGTGGTCGTGATGAAGGACGGCGCGAAGGTCGAGGAAGCATCGAGCCGGCAACTGTTCACGCAGCCCGCGCAACCGTACACGCGCGCGCTGCTCGGCGCGTCGCTGCATTTCGGCGCGGGACTGCATTATCGCGACGCGCGGCTCACCGACGCGCCGCGCGCCAAGCCGCGATCCACCGCCGAAACGCCCGCGCGCGTGTTGCTGGACGCCCGCGACGTGCGCGTCGACTACGACGGCGTGCGCGCCGTGGACGGCGTCAGCTTCGAGATTCGCGCGGGCGAGACAGTGGGCCTCGTCGGCGAATCGGGATGCGGGAAGTCATCGCTGTCGCGCGCGCTGACGCGTCTCGTGGAGCCCACGGGCGGGCGCATCGTCTTCGACGGCGACGATGTCACGCATCGTGGACGGCGTGCGTTGCGGCCCTATCGCCGCCGCGTGCAGATGATCTTTCAGGATCCGTACGGCTCGCTCAATCCGCGTCATACCGTCGAACGCACGCTCGGTCATGCGCTCGCCATTCACGGCGTCTCGAACCGGCGCGAACGGCACGACAGGATTCGCCGCATCGTCGATGCCGTCGGTCTGCCGGAATCGGCGCTGCGGCGCTATCCGCACGAGTTCTCGGGCGGGCAGCGGCAGCGCATCGGCATCGCGCGCGCGCTCGTGCTGCGGCCGGAACTCGTCATCTGCGACGAGCCCGTGTCCGCGCTCGACGTCTCCATTCAGGCGCAGATTCTCGACCTGCTCGCCGACCTCAAGCACGAGCTGGGCCTCGCGCTGCTCTTCATTTCGCATGACCTGTCGGTAGTCCGCTATATCGCCGACCGCGTGCTCGTGATGCAGGCGGGACGCATCGTCGAGAGCGGGGATCACGCTTCGATCTGGACTTCGCCGCAACACACCTACACGCGCGCGCTGATCGACGCGGTGCCGTCATCGCATGCGCCATTCTTATTCGATACAAGGAAAATTGATCGTGACTTTCAAGCGCAAGCCGCAGCCGACCTCGACCTCGACCTCGACGCTTCTGTTCCGCGATGATCCGCTGGGCGCCGCCGTGGCCGATCTGAAGCGGCGCAGGCTGCTCAAGGGCGCGGGCGCGCTCGTCGCGGGGGCGGCGACGCCGTTCGTGTTCACGGGCAACGCCTGGGCCACGACCGAAACGACGCCGATCACGCTGAACGGCGCGAAGCGCGGCGGCACGCTCACGGCGGTCATCCATCCGGAACCGCCGACGCTCGCCTTCTTCGTCAATTCCGCGACGATGATCGGCGCGGTCGCAAGCAAGATCTTCGACGGCCTCGTCGAATACGGCCCGGACCTCAAGCCGCGCCCGCAGCTCGCGGAGAGCTGGACCGTCTCGCCCGACGGCCTCGCATGGACCTTCAGGCTGCGCCGCCATGCGCTGTGGCACGACGGCCAGCCCTTCACGTCCGCCGACGTCAAATTCTCAGCCGAGGAAGTGTGGTTGAAGATCAGCCCGGCGTCGCGGCGCGTGCTGCAATACCTGACGAAGATCGATACGCCGGATGCGCATACGGTCGTGCTGCATCTGTCGAAATCGACGCCCGCGACCTTCGGCATTCTCGATTCGCTCGGCACGCCGATCCTGCCGAAGCATCTCTATGAGAATACGGACATCCGCAACAATCCGTACAACAACAAGCCGGTCGGCACGGGTCCGTTCAAGTTCACGGAATGGGCGCGCGGCGACCGCATCGTGCTCGACCGCTTCGACAGGTATTGGGCGCCGGGTCAGCCGTATCTCGACCGCATCACATGGAAAATCACGCCCGACGTTTCCGGCCGCGCGACCGCGCTGGAAACCGGCGCGGCGCAATATGGCGAACGCAATCCGGTGACTTTCGCCGATGCCGACCGGCTCGCGAAGCTGCCCCATCTCGTCGTTTCGCGTGCAGGCTATAACGGCTACGCGGCGTGGCTCTGGCTGGAACCGAATCTGCGCGATCCGATTCTCGGCAAGCTCGAAGTGCGTCAGGCGATCGCGCACGCGATCAACCGCGACGTGCTCGTCAAGACCGTGTGGGGCGGCTACGCGGTGCCCGCGACGGGGCCGGAGTCGTCGCTGGTGAAGTCTTTCTATACGGCGGATACGCAGCAGTATCCGTACGATCCGAAGCGCGCCGAGGTCTTGCTCGACAAGGCCGGATTCCCGAAGAAGGCGGACGGCTGGCGCTTCAAGCTCGATCACGATTTCATTCCCTACGGCGACGACTATCGGCGCACCGGCGAGTTCGTGCGTCAGGCGTTGCGGCGCGTGGGCATCGACGTGAATCTGCGCGGACAAGACTTGCCGACGTGGATCAAGAACGTCTTCACCGATTACAACTTCCAGCTCATCAGCAGTTGGGGCACGGACGGCCTCGATCCGCAGATCGGCATCGAGCAGCATTACTGGTCGAAGGCGGCTTCGAACGGCACGCCGTGGTTCAACGCGTCCGGCTATGCGAGCACCGAGATGGACCGCGTGATCGAAGCGGCGCAGACGGAAACCGATCCGGCCAAACGGCGCGACCTGTACGTCGAGTTGCAGAAGATCGCGCAGCGCGACCTGTCGCTCATCAATCTGTTCGAGTTCCGCTGGTTCGGCGTGTGGGCGAAGGACTTGCGCAACGTCACCGACACCGCCAGCCATTCGCGCGCCAATTTCGCGCGCGTCTGGTTCGACAAGGCGTGACCGTCATGCGGCTTACATCGGCGCTCGCGGGACGCAGGATCGGGCACAGGCTGATTCAGCTCGTGCTCGTGCTGCTCGGCACCACCGTGCTCAACTTCGTGCTGCTCAAGCTGATGCCCGGCGATCTCGTCGATGTCATCGCGAGCGAGAGCGGCAACGTGTCGCCGCAATACGTCGCGCAGTTACGCGAAGCATATGGCTTGAATCACGGCGTCGGGTGGCAACTGCTGCATTACATCGAACATGCGCTGCGGCTCGATCTCGGCTTTTCGTTTCGCTTCGGCGAACCGGTCGCGTCGCTGATCTTCGCGCGCCTGCCCGCCACGCTCGCGCTGATCGGCACGGCGCTCGTCGTCTCCGTCAGTCTCGGGCTCATGCTCGGCGTGCTCGCCGCGCGCCGCCCGCACGGCGTCGTCGATACGCTCGTCTCCACGCTCGCGACCATCGGCTATTCCGCGCCGATGTTCTGGACCGCGCTGCTCCTGATCGTCGTCTTCGGCGTGCATCTCGACTGGCTGCCGATCGGCGGTGTCGCCGATACCAACGTTGCGCATCGCGGCGTTTCGCGCCTGCTCGATCATCTGCGCCATCTCGTGCTGCCCGCCGCGACGCTCGTGCTGTATTACGTGGCCATTTTCGCGCGGCTCGCGCGGGCTTCGATGATCGAGACGCTGCAGGAAGATTTCATCCGCACCGCGCGCGCGAAGGGCGGCCGGCCGTGGTACGTGACGACGCATCATGCGCTGCGCCATGCGGTGCTGCCCGTGCTCACGATGCTCGGCCTGCAGGGCAGCGCGCTGATCGGCGGCTCGGTGATCGTCGAGACGGTGTTCGGCTGGCCGGGGCTCGGGCAACTGTCGTTCGAGGCCATCAAAAGCCGCGACGTCAACCTGCTGGTCGGCGTGCTGCTGCTCTCGGCGTGTCTCGTCGTCCTGCTCAATCTGATGGTCGATCTGCTCTACGGACTCGTCGATCCACGCACGAGGTCGAACCGATGAAGCCGCTCACTTTCCTGCGCCAGCCTTCCGCGTTCGTCGGCGCGCTCCTGCTCGCGCTGGCGCTTGTCGCGGCGCTCTCGGCCAACTGGCTCTTTCCCGGCGATCCGCTCGACATGGTCGCCGCGCCCTATCAATGGCCCGGCGCCGATCGCGCGTTTCCGCTCGGCACCGACCTGATGGGCCGCGACCTGCTCGCCGGTCTCTTTCACGGCGCGCGCGTCTCGCTGTCCGTCGGCGGGACGGTCGCCGTTATCGCGCTCGTGCTGGGCGTGCTGATCGGCGGCGTCGCGGGTTACTTCGGCGGCGCGATCGACCGCGTGCTCATGGCGATCACCGAGTTCTTCCAGACCGTGCCGCCGTTTCTGCTCGCGATCATCCTCGTGGCGATTCTCACGCCGTCGCTTTCGACGATCGTGTTCGCGCTCGGCGTGACCGCGTGGCCGGGCATCGCGCGGCTCACGCGTGGCGAGTTCATCGTGCTGCGCGAGCGCGAGTTCGTCCGCGCGAGCATCGCGCTCGGCGCAAGCGATGCGCATCTGATCTTCATCGAGATCCTGCCCAACGCGCTCACGCCGATTCTCGTTTCGACCGCGCTGCTCGTCGCGAACGCGATTTTGTCGGAGGCGGCGCTGTCGTTTCTCGGGCTCGGCGATCCGAACGTGGTGAGCTGGGGCTCGATGGTCGGCACCGGGCGCGAAGCCCTGCGCACCGCGTGGTACATGATCGCGGTGCCCGGCTCGGCGATCGCCCTGACGGTGCTCGCGCTCAATCTGCTGAGCGATGCGCTGCACGCCGCGTTCAATCCGCGTCTGTCGAGAAGCCGCCGCGACGATGCGGCGTCGCGGCTCGAAGCCGTCGAAGGGCTGCGGCCTTGAGCGTTGCGCCGCAGCGTTCCCGCTTACTGCGCCGGCTTGGAGAATCCCGCGAAGCGCTGCTCGATCACGCGCGCGAAATCCGCCGACCGGTACGCGTTCGCGATGTCCGTCACATACGGCTTGTTCAGATCGGCCGTGCGTACCGCAACGAGATTCAGGTAGTACGGCGGAATCTTTTCGAGCAGGAGCGCGTCATTGAGCTTGAGGCCGGCCGCGAGCGCGAAGTTGCCGTTCACGAACGCATAGTCGACGTCATCGAGCGAGCGCGGCAGTTGCGCGGCTTCGAGCGGCACGAGCTTGATCCTGTGCGGATTCGACGCGATATCCCGCTCCGACGATTTCACCGGATCGACGCCAGACTTGAGCGTCACCCAGCCGAGTTGCTGCAACAGAATGATCGCGCGCGCCTGGTTGGTGACGTCGTTCGGCAGCGACACGGTCGCGCCGTCCTTCAGCTCGTCGAGGCGCTTGTGCTTGTGGCTGTAGAGTCCGATCGGCGCGGTGGGCACCTTCACGAGCTCCGAGAGCGCGAGCTTGTGATCCGCCGAGAACTTCTTGAGATACACCTCGTGCTGGAATGCGTTGGCGTCGAGCGCGCCGTCGGCGAGCGCGAGGTTCGGCTGCACGTAGTCGCTGAACTCGACGATCGTCACCTTGTAACCTTCCTTCTCCAACTGTGGCTTGATACCGTAGCGAATCTGGTCCGAGTACGGACCGGCCGTCGCGCCGAAGCGAATCTCGGGCTTGTTCGGATCGGCGGCCTGCGCGAGCGATGCGATCATTGCGCTCGATGCGATGGCCAGCACGCCGGCCCGCAACGGATGGAACTTCTTCATTGGGTTCTCCTCTTGCTTCGCGCGCGCGAGGCAGCGAAGCGGTTATCGTCGATGGTGCGCGACAAGCTTACAAATCGGCCCATCCAAGCCAAACCAATGTATTTATCTATGGTTTTCCGGTTTGACGCCAAAGCCGGGCATCGAACACGGCGCACCCTTCATCGACAGGAGACACTGCAATGAGCCGCACTCAAGACGCCCCGTGGGCCGAGCCTTTGGAAGCGGTGCTGCGCGAATGGGCGAAAACCGCCGCGGCACGCGACAAGGCCGGCGGCACCGCCTTTCATGAGCGCCGCCTGTTGCGCGAGAGCGGCCTGCTGCGACTGTCGTTGCCGGTGGAGTACGGCGGCGACGGCGCTCCGTGGTCGACGACGCTCGATGTCGTCAGACGGATGGCACGAGTCGACAGCTCGCTCGCGCATCTGTTCGCGTTCCATCATCTGCAACTCGCGACGATCCGCCTCTTCGGCAGCGATGCGCAGATTCGCCATTGGTCGCGTGAGACTGTCGCGCAGGGCTGGTTCTGGGGCAACGCGCTCAATCCGCTCGACAAGAGCACGCGCGCGCTGCCAGGCGACGCCGGCGGCTATGTCTTCGATGGCCGCAAGAGCTTTTGTTCCGGCGCCCGCGATTCGGACCAGCTGCTCGCGTCCGCGTTCGATGGCGACGGGCGGCTGCTGATCGGCATCACACCGACGAATCGCGCGGGCATCACCGTGCTCGACGACTGGGACAACATGGGGCAGCGCCAGACCGACAGCGGCACGGTGATCTTCGAGCGCGTGCCCATCGCGGCGGACGAATTGCTGCTCAATCCCGGACCGCTTTCCAGCCCGTTCGCGACGCTGCGGCCGCTGCTCGCGCAGTCGATCCTGTGCCATATCTATCTCGGCATCGGCGAAGGCGCATTGCAGGCGGCGCGCGACGCGACGCTCGCGCAGACGCGGCCGTGGATTGCCTCGCAGGCCGAGCGTCCCGCCGAGGATCCGTATGTGATCGCGCACTACGGCGACTTCTTTGTCGCGCTCGAAGGGGCGTGTCTGCTAGTCGAACGTTCGATGCAGGCCTTCGATCGCGCGTGGGCGCGCGGCCTTTCCCTCACCGAAAGCGAGCGCGGCGAAGTGGCCGTCGCAGTCGCCACGGCGAAGGTGGCGGCGGCGCGCGCGGGGCTCGACGTCGCGCATCGCATGTTCGAAGTGACGGGCGCGCGCTCGACGACGGCGGCGTTGCGGCTCGACCGCTTCTGGCGCAATGTGCGCGTGCATACGCTGCACGATCCGCTCGATTACAAGGTGCGCGAACTGGGCGACTGGGCGCTCAACGGACGAATTCCGAAGCCGTCGTTCTATTCGTGAGACGACGCGCCGCGCCATGCGCTTTCGCCATGGCGCGCGGCCATTCCAGCAAACTGCGCGCGATCTTCAGGCCGCGCACTATTCGAATCCGGAAGTGGACCGACTGCTCGAAGCGGCCTCGGTGGAAACCGACGAAAACAGGCGCCGTCAGCTATTCCGGCAGTTCCAGCAGATCGTGCACGACGATATTCCGTCGATCGAGTTCGGCGCCAATCCGAACATCACGATCGCATCGACCAAAGTGAAGAACCATGCATCCACAGGCGAAGGTCTGAGAGGCAATTTCGCGGACCTTTACATCCTGCCGTGACGCGCGCCGAAACCGAAGGCAGGCCGGCATAAGGTTATGCCAACGGATTGGTTATCGGAACGGGATCGGGTCCATAGAATGACCGGGTTCGCCATCCTCACGACAAGGACACAGCTCTCGTGCAACGACTCTCCCTTTCCCTTCTGCGCGCGCTGCTATGCGCATTTTTTGCCGTGGTCGTGAGCGCGACCGCGCATGCGGAAACGCCCTTGCTCAAGATCGGCGTGACGAGCGGACCTCATGAGGAAATCTTCGAGGCGGTGAAAAAGGTCGCGGAGCGCGACTACGGTCTGCGCATCAAGATCGTGTCGTTCAACGACTATATTCAGCCCGACGCGGCCCTCGACGCAGGCGATCTCGATGCCAACAGCTACCAGCACCGGCCTTTCCTCTCCTCGCAGATTCGCGCGCGCGGCTACAAGCTGGTCGGCATCGGCCGCACGTGGATCGGGCCGATCGGACTCTATTCGAAGCGTTACCGGAAGTACTCGGACCTGCCGGACGGCGCGACCATCGGCATACCGAACGATCCCGCCAACGAGAGCCGGATTCTCCTGCTGTTGCAGAAGGCGGGCAGCATTCGGCTGCGACAGGGCATCGATCCTGTCACGGGCGTCAACGCGACGCCCCTCGACATCATCGACAATCCCAGGCACTTCCGATTCAAGGAAGTGGATGCGGCGCAGCTTCCGCGCACGCTCGACGATTTCGACGCCACGACGGTCAATGCGGACTATGCGATCAAGGCCGGACTCAACCCGGCGAAGGACACGATCCTGCGCGAGGACGGCTCCGGGGTCTACGCGTGTCTGATCGCCGTACGCGAGCAGGATGCGAACAAGCCGTGGGTGCAGCAGATCGTCGCCGCCTATCAGTCTCCCGAAGTCAGGCAGTTCATCCTGTCGCGCTATCGAGGCGCGATCATTCCGGCGTTCTGAGGGGCCGACAGACGCGCCTTCGCCGACCGATGCAAACCGCGGATAAGACACGATATCGCGCCGGACGGACTTCGCGCTCAGCGCGACAGAGACTGCGGAGCGTGCCCTCGCGGATGTGTATCGAGCGCGGGGGAGGCGTCGTCTTCCGGCTCGGCGGACAGGTCCCGCTTGAAGGTGCCCGAGCGCCGGTCCTGGCGCATTGGCGCTCGAACCGACGATGGTGCTGGCCGAAATGGCACGGGGTCGCCATCGACATGTCCACGGCCCTGCAATGCCGTGAGTGATGGCGCGCCGGACTCAACGAGGCGCCGCCCTCGCAGCGGCATGAATGCTCGATCTCGAAGCGACGATAGACAGGACGGCCGAAACGGTCAGACTGCCGCCGACGCACATCATGGCGACGACCAGTGCCTTGGCCAAGGTCACCGGATCCGGCGAAGTCCCCGCGACACTGAAGAAGACACCGCCGATGACCGCGACACCCAGTGCTGCGCTGATTTGCAACGCCGAATTCGTGATGCCCGCGATCATCCCGGAACCGGTCGCCGGTGCGCGATTGATAACCGAGCGCACCAGCGTCGGCAGCGCCCAGCCCTGACCGAATCCCAAGAGCGCTACTGCTCCTATCAGCGGAAACTGAGCCGGCATCTGTCCGGGCGCGCCGGCCACGAGGGCGGCGAGGAGTATGCAGCCGGCGACCTCCAGCATCATGCCGATGGCGGGGACGCGGTCGCCGAAGAGGCGAATGGCCAGCGGGGTCGTCAGCGGCCCGATGAAGGCGCCGACACCGAACGGCAGGAAGACCAGCCCTGTCTCGAATGGGCTCATCCCAAGCGCCGCCTGGAGGTAGACGGAGAACGTCAGGAAGAATGCAGAGACGACGTAGAAGAAGAGGACGCCCGTAAGCCCGCTCATCAAGCCGGGCCTGCGGATCAGCTCCACGCTGATTAGAGGCACGCCGCCTCGGCGGGCGTAGGCCATCTCATATCGGCAGAAGCCCGCCCCGGCGACGGGGGATGCGATCAGCATTGCGCAGGCCCACCACGGCCAATCCAGCTCCCGCCCTTCGACCAGAGGCACGATGAGCAAGGCCAGCGTGAGTGCGCAGAGCAGCACGCCGATTCGGTCTACAGGTGCCGGGCTGTCACCGCGGACGTCGGGTAGCAACGGCAGCCCGAAGATCAGAACAGCGGCGACGACGGGCAAGTTGATGAGAAAGACGACGCGCCACTCAAGGTGAAAGACGTCCGCAGAGATCAACGCGCCCCCGAGCGCCTGCGCGGCTACGGCGGCCAGACCCACCGCCGCGCCGTATAGGCCCAAGGCGCGCGCACGCTCTCTCTCTGGAAACAGGGCGTGAATGGAGGCCAGTCCTTGCGGCGCCATGGCGGCGGCGCTCAGACCCTGCAGCACTCGCCCGAGGATCAGTATGGCGGGCGACGATGCGAGCCCGCAGATCACCGATGTCAGTCCGAAGCCCGTGACGCCGATCAGAAAGATACTTCGTCATCCGAATAGATCGCCTAGCCGTCCGCCTGTGATAAGGAAAACCGCGTAGGCCGCGGCATATCCGGAAATGACGAGTTGCAGCTCCGCAGCGCTCGTGTGGAGCGTGCTTTGGATGGACGGCAGGGCGACGTTCACGATGAAGAAGTCCAGCGGCGGCAGAAATGCGCCCACCAGCAACACCGCGAACGCCGACCATCGACGTGTGGAAGAGGTTGTCATATGCATAAGTCCCGGCGGCCGCGGGCCGCATCAAGCCGGACGGCCGAAGCGCTCCGTTCCCGCGATGGGGTGCCAGTTCTGGAGCGGCGTCGCGTAGTGCATGGTGAAGGTGCGCTCCACGAATGCCCAGCGGCCTTCGCGTCGCTGATAGATGTCGCGGTATTGGCCGCTCACCTGTAGCGTGCCCTGATCGACGTCGTAGAAAAGACAGTCCGCCGCTACAAGGCCGTGGCCGTTGTCACCGTCCACCGTGATTAGCGCGTTCGCCATCCAATGATGCATGTGGGGCATGCGCTTCATGTTGATGCGCGCTTGCGCCAGGATCGCCTCCAGGCCATCGGAGTTGCCGTTCGCGCCCAGGTGCAGTCGCGAATCGGGATGCCAGAGCGTGGCCAGCAGCTCGATATTCATGGTGTCGAACGCCTCGGCGTAGTTGGCGATCAGCGCCTCGATGGCGAAGCGGCTTTCGATGGCGTCAAGACGTGCTTCGAGTTCTTTGGACATTGGCTTATTCCATACCGAATGGTACACAAATAGCTAAAAAAACGCGGGATTCGTGTGATGACCCCGCGCGGCTCCGGCTTTACATACCGAATGGTACATATTTAAAAGAATACGGAAGGCTGTGTCAACCGCTTTCTTGAACGGCCCGCTGACATGCACCAGAGGTGCCAGCTCGCGACTTGCAACGAAATTATGTATCGACTAGTATGTATATTTCGACTGAAGGAGATGTTCATGGTTCAGCGGGGTCGGCCACGCACGTTCGACCGCGATGCGGCAATCATTTCGGCGATGCATCTGTTCTGGGAACATGGCTATGAATCGACGTCTTTGTCGCAGTTGAAGGCCGCGATCGGCGGGGGCATCTCCGCGCCCAGCTTCTATGCGGCCTTCGAGTCCAAAGAGGCGCTGTACAAGGAGGCGCTGGAACGATACATGGAGATTTACGGCAAGGTGACGCGCAGTCTCCATGACACGTCGCTTCCGCCACGGGAGGGCGTGTTTCTGGCGATGCTTCGGTCGGCAAGGATGCAGACCGAGAGCGGCCACCCGAAAGGCTGTATGGTCGCGCTAGGCGTTGTGGGGGCCAGTTCCACCGGCAGCGAAGCCGTCACTCAGTTGCTTCGTGAGGTGCGCAATCGCACGCGCGCTGGCTTCCGCGCCTGCGTGGCACGGGGCATCAAGAGTGGGGAGCTGCGCAGCAGCACGGATCCGGCGTCGCTATCCATCGCGCTCGACTGCTTTTTTCAGGGGTTGTCCGTGCTCGCCCGCGATTCAGTCCGGCATGCCGTCATCGAGAAGGCCGTGAACGACGCGATGGGGATCTGGGATGCCGCAGTAGACCGGCCGATGCCGCAGTAGTAGCGCGTGGTGCCGTGGAAGGCACCGATGCATATCATCACGATCGCCCATTCCCGCCGCCGCGCATGTACCGCTGTTAGCACCGGCAACACGCGGCCGGCCTCGTATATGTCGCGATACTGCTTCCGCTGTCCGTTCACGCGCTTCCAGATGACAAGGTAATCGCCCGCGTCATTCCGTAGGGACTCGGCCATCGGCCTTGCCGTCGCATGCGAATGAGGATGACCGGAAACTGGCGGGGATAGCGCTCTCCGCGCTGTATTCGACGGGGCGCATGGCGCATGGCGAGCGGCAGAGCGCGTCGTCTCCCTGCTTTCGTTTGAAGGATGTCTGTTGGCCGAATTTGCGCCGACGCTCCGCTCTGCGTGAAAGAGCCGACAAAAAACTTGACTATACGAGCATATGCACCTAATCTCCATCTCAAGAGAGCATATGCTCTCACTTTCAAACGGAGCGATGCGATGAACGAGCCTGAGATTCTTGTGAGCGGTGCAACCGGACGGACCGGAGGCAATGCTATTGACGAACTGCTCGAGATGGGCAAACGCGTGCGGGCATATGTGCGTACGGATGACGATCGAGCGGAAGCGCTGAGGCAGCGCGGCGTCGATGTCGCGGTCGGGGACTTTACCGACATCGACGATATTCGGGCAGCGATGGAAGGCATCCGATCGGCCTATTTCCTTCATCCGATTGCGCCGGGAATCATCGGGGCCGCGGCCTATTTCGCGCAGGCAGCAAAGGAAGCGGGCGTCACGGCGATCGTCAACATGTCGCAGATTTCCGCGCGTCGGGAATCGATGAGCCACGCAGCACAGGATCACTGGGTCTCCGAGCGAGTCTTCGATTGGTCGGGTGTCGCGACTACGCATTTGCGCCCGACGTTCTTTGCCGATTGGCTCGTCTATCCGCATTTCGCGCGGGAAATCTGGGCCACGAAGAAGATCGAGTTTCCGTTCGGCAACGGCCGTCACGCGCCTATCTCCAGCGACGATCAGGGACGCGTGATCGCCCACATCCTCGCCAACCCCGAAGGCCACGAGGGCAGGACCTACACGCTCCACGGCCCCGTCGAGATGAATCACGTCGAGATCGCAGCCAAAATGAGCGAGGTTCTCGGCGCCCGGATCGAATACGCGCCGACTTCCATCGAGGAGTTTCGGATCAAGATGGAAACCCTTTACAAGTTTCCGCCGTTCCTCACGCAGCATCTGGTCGAAGTCGCGCAGGACTATCGCGACGGCATTTTCTCGGGCACTAACGACGCCGTCGAGAAGATCACCGGGAAGCCGCCGCTGTCGGTCCAGGAGTTCGTCGCGAAGTATCGGGACGCCTTCGTGTGAACAGGTCCTTGAATAGCTATCGCCGCACTTTCGCACGACGCGCGCGTAAGCTTCTAGCAATTAACCGAATGAGGAGTGCAACGGATGTTGCCAGTAAATAAGCCGCTCGGCATCGATCAATGCAACTGCTTCGCCGTGAGGAAGGCGAGCAGGCAGATCTCCCGACTCTACGATAGCCATCTCGAGCCCTCGGGTCTGCGCATCACGCAATTCCTCACCCTGGCCGCCCTGCGCGAAGTGGGAAGTACCCCGGTCAACGCGCTTGCCGAACGGCTCGATATCGAACGAACCGCGATGGGGAAGATGGTGGGCTTCCTGGAGCGCGACGGTTTCGTCACGATCAAGCCCTCGCCCACCGATGGCCGAAGCCGCCTTGTCGAACTCACCAAGGAGGGACGGCGCCTGCATGAAAGAGCAGCCCCTCTCTGGCAGGAAGCGCAACGGGAGTTCGAGCAGTTGAACGGTGCGGACAACGTTCTCGCGTTACGAGAACGGTTGAGAGGGGTACTCATCGGCGACGTGTCGATGCGTTCGTCGGAAGACTGAGCCTTCCGATGCATTGCGGCAAGAACGTCATTCGTCAAGCACGTGTTCCGCAACCAGATCACCGCACATGTCGAATCAATCGCGCAAACATCTTTCCTGCACGCCGGCACCGGCCACCCCCGGTCCGGCCTGCAACGCCAAAGACCCGCACGCGAGAATGAGGCCGACACCACACACTCCCGGCCATTGCCATACGCTCCACGCCCACACGCCCAGCAACGAACCGAGCGCGCCGCCCGCGAAGCGAATCGTCATATACAGCGTGTTAATGCGGCTCATCGCATCGCTCCTGATGCTCATGCTGCGTGCCATGTTCGCGACGTGTGCGCTTTGCAGCCCGAAATCGAGAAGGATCACACCGGCGATCAGACCGGCGATACCGTAGCCCACCCACGCGAAGATTGCGAACGCCATGAAGAAAATTGCGGAGCTCGCCAAAACCACAAGACGCGGATTGCGCTTGTCTATCAGCTTGCCCGCTCCCGTCGAGGCCAGCGCTCCGACCACGCCCACAAGTCCGAACAGACCGGCGATCTCGCTGCCGTAATGCGCATTCATGCTGCGCAAATGAAACGTCAGCGTGACCCAGAATGCGCTGAACGCAGCGAACTGAAGGGCCGCGATCGCCGACGTCCGGCGCAAGAGCGCCTCTTCGCGGATAAGCGTCCATAGCGAACCCATCAGGCGTCGGTACGTGCCCGACCAAGTCGGCGTCGAGCGAGGCAGCCTGTGCGACAGTGCGGCGGCCGTGACAAGCATCGCTGCGGATGCAAGCCAGTACACGGTCCGCCATCCCCAATGCTGGGCGATCGATCCGGATACCGCGCGCGACATGAGGATGCCGGATAGCAATCCGAACATCACGATGCCGACCGCTTCGCCGCGTCGCTCGGGTCCTGCAATTTGCGCCGCGAAGGGTGTGAGCAACTGCGGCGCGACGCTGGTAAGCCCGGTCAGGAAACTGGCGGCCACGAGCCAGTCGAGTGTCGGTGACACTGCCACTGCGGCGAGTGCGAGGCTCGAGATGCACAGCAGCGTGCCCAGTATCGAACGTCGATCGAGCTTGTCGCCCAGCGGAACGAAGAGCAGAAGTCCGAGCGCATAGCCGGTCTGCGTCGCAACCGATGCTGCACCGGCTGCGCGCTCGGTGGTGTGAAACGTGAGCGCGAAGTCGGCGAGCAAGGGCTGGTTGTAGTAGTTGTTCGCGACCACGATGCCCGCCGCCGCGGCCATCAGCCAATACACCGACCGTTTCATCTCTGTGCTCCTCAGGCTGCGCCCCGCCTTTGCTATTCCGTTTCCGACGAATGTAGACTACTCCGGATTTCGCCAGTATCCCTCTGATGCGGCAATCACCCTTGCTGAATACGGAAGAGCCGAATCATGGACCGCCTCGAAGCAATGAACGTCTACGTGCGGGTCGTCGATGCCGGTAGTTTGTCGGCCGCCGCGCGCGCGATTCCGATGTCGCTAACTTCGGTCAGCAGGCACATTTCGGCGCTGGAAGAGCATTTCGGCGCGCAACTGCTTCGACGCACCACACGCCATCTCGCGATGACCGACGAAGGTCGCATCCTGTACGACCGCGCGAAGGCAATCCTTGGCGAAGTGGATGAACTCGGCAGTGCGATGTCGGCGGGGCGTGGCAAGCTCTCTGGCCGCCTACGGCTCAGCGCGCCGAACCTGCTCGGCCGGCTGGTGATCGCGCCACTTTTGCCGCGCTTTCTCGAGCTTCATCCGGACGTGGCTGTTGATCTCCTGCTCGTCGATCGTGCGGTCAATCTGGTCGACGAGGGTCTGCATCTCGCCGTGCGCATCGGGCGTCTGCCGGATTCGAGCCTCGTCGCGCGCAAGCTCGGCGACATTCAGATGGTGACCTGCGCAGCGCCCGCGTACCTCGCGCATCGCGGCACGCCTCATACTCCCGGCGATCTGCGCAAGCACGACTGCCTCGTCTTTTCAGACGCACCTGGGGCCGTTGACTGGCGCTTCGAGTCGCGTGCGATGCGCACGCGCGTCAGCGTAACGGGCCGTCTGTGGATGAATAGCCTGGACGCGCTGGTACTGGCGTCGATTCAAGGTGCCGGGATCGTGCGCGCGCCCACATGGCAGGTCGCGGAGCACGTCCAGTCGGGTCGCTTGCGGCCCGTCCTGGAGATGTACGCACCGCCCGCAACGCCGGTCCACGTGCTGTTTGAACGCGTGAAATTGTCGTCGCCGAAAATCCGGATCTTCGCCGACTATCTCGTCGAACATTGGCCATCCGCGTGACCGTCTTGCGCCAGGCAAGCGACGCCGCGCAAGTTCAACCGATCCGAACGCTGTCGAGAATCTCGTCTGAACCGGCCTCGAGCGGAGCGAAATTGGTCGAGCGCACATAATCCGGTCGCGGCTGCTCTACTTCTTCAGGCTTGTTCTTCACCTGGTTGTAGACGATATAGGCCTGCCATCGATCGTCACCGGACAGGTTATGACCCGACGCATGCACAATGTTCGCGTCGAAAAACACGACTGTTCCCGGGCGGCCGATGATAGGCACGGCCTTGGGATGGCTCGACAAAATATCGAGCATGGTCGGCTTCGGTACCACGTAGAAGCGATAACCGGTTGCCTCGTCGAACGTCGGATCGAGCGAACCCAGTTTGTGGCTCCGCGGGATGAAGTAGAGACATCCGCCCATTTCGGTCGGCTGGTCGAGCATGACCAACGCGGTTGTCATCCGCGGCTCTTTCACGCCGTCGATATGCCAGGTGCCGAAGTCTTGATGCCATTGCCAGACGGAACCGTCGATTGCCGTCTTCAAATTGCACTTCGTGTGATAGACGTAGAGCTGGTCATCGTCGATCAGTTGTTGTGCCGGCCCGAGCAATCTGGGAGAGCGCACTGCGGCGTGAAAAACCGCCGATGCCGTCGGACTTTCTGTCTCGTGAACCTTGTAGATGGTTTTTGCAATGCCGCCCGTTTTTTCCCGGACAAGATGGTCGGTGTCAATCTTCTGGATTCGGCGCAACTCGCTCTTCATATGCGCAATTTCTTCTTCTGAGAAAAGCTCCGGCAGAACAACGAATCCATCGCGCTCGTATGCTTCCAACTGTGACGCGGTAAGTTCCATGAGGGCTCTCCTGACTTGTCGGCGCAATGTCATGATCGTAAGACCGGTCACGTCCAATGTAAAAGATATAATAAGTTGCGTATCGATACCTCAGAGGTTCCACATGGAACTGCGTCATCTACGCTACTTTCTGGTGGTGGCACGCACACTCAACTTCACGAAAGCGGCGGATGAACTGCACATGGCGCAGCCGCCGTTGAGCCGGCAGATACGCGATCTGGAAGAAGAACTCGGCGTAGCGCTTTTTGAGCGACGGGGCAAACGAGTGTTTCTTTCGTCGGCGGGCCAGGTCTTCGAAGAACGGGCCAAGCGAATCCTGATGGAAACGAACTCCGCGATCGTGGATTCGCAACGCGCGGCACGAGGGGAAGTCGGCCGGGTGGCGGTGGGGTTCTTCGAGCACATCGCGTATACGCTGCTGCCGCCGCTCTTGCGCGAATTTCAGCAGCGTTATCCCGCGGTGACAGTCGAGCTTCGATGGTTTTCCTCCGCGGAACAGATCAATGCGCTCGACCGAGGGGACATCGATCTGGCGTTCGTCCGCTCTTTGCCGCCTGATACGCGACTGAACAGCGTCTTGTTGCTTCAGGAGCCGTTTTACGTTGCTATCGCCAAGGACAACCCACTCGCAGCAAAACGGCGGATTTCCATCAAGGACTGCAGGCAGTTGCGCGTCATCAATTACCGGAAAGATGTCGCGCCGGACTATCACGCCACCATCAACCAGTTGTGCGCGCTTGCCGGATTTTCCCCATCCACGAGCTTTGAAATGGGGCAGATCTACGCTTCGCTTGGCCTCGTAAGCGCCGGGTTTGGCGTGACGCTCGTACCGGCGTCAGTTCAACGAACGCACATGGACAACGTCGTCTATCGTCCTCTGCGCGAACAGCACGCGAAAAGCGAACTCTACCTCGCGTGGAAGGAACCCGGTCCGCCCCCCGCGCTAGGCTCTTTTGTTCAACTAGCGCGCGAGATAGCCGCGCACTACCCGCGAAAAGCGAAGGTCGAGTAAGCGCGAAGCGGTACGGCGTCAATGGCGATGAACAGGTTGGTTTTGAAAAAGGGAAAATGTCGGCGAACCTGCTCTGCTGTGCGGCCACCCTATGCGACGCTGATGCGATTGCTCGATCGCCACGCATTCGGCAAGATTCGGTGATCGCTTCGCCCGACGTCATCCAGCACACCGCCTGCATCGGCGCGCACTCATGCGTTTGCAACGTTCGCCATCGTATCCAAGAAGGTCGACATGAATTTCAGGTCCTTACAGTGCTTCGTCATTCTCGCGGAGGAACTGAACTTCAGCCGCGCGGCCGAGCGGCTGCATATCGCGCAACCGGCGTTGAGCCAGCAGATCCGGCTGCTGGAAGAGCGGCTCGGCACGCAACTCGTCGATCGCGCGAGACGCCCGCTGCGGCTCACCGAGGCGGGCCACTATCTCTGCACCGAAGCGCGTCAGATTCTCGGCTCGTGGGAACAAGCCAGTCTGGGCGCGCAGGAAATCGGCATCGGGCGGCGCGGCTGGCTGTCGATCGGGTTCACGCGGTCCGCGATGTACAGCATCCTGCCGCCCGCGCTGAAGGCGTTCCATCACTCGTATCCGGAAGTCGAGCTCAAGCTCTTCGAGATGCTGACCGAAGAACAGACCGATGCACTGCGCGACCTGCGCATTCATGTCGGCATCGGACGTCAGCCGCTCGACATCCCCGGTTGCACGTCGTATCCGCTGCTGCGTGAACATGTGGTGGCCGTGCTGTCGCCGGATCATCCGCTGGCGGGCAGGAAGAAGGTGCGTATCGCCGAACTCGAAGATACGCCGCTCATCGTGTATCCGAAGCATCAGAACGCGCAGTTCAAGCGCACCGTGCAGTCCTTGTATCGCGATGCGGGCGTCACGCCTTTCATCGCTCATCAGGCTTACGAAATCCAGACGGCGATCGCGCTCGTCGCGGCGGGGCTCGGCGTGACCTTCGTCGGCGAATCGGTCGCGCGGCATGGACGCACCGACGTCGTGTTTCGTCAGCTCTCAGGCCCGGGTGCGTCGCGCTGGTCGACGCTCGCCGCCACATTCCGCACGGACGACGATTCGGCGCATCTGCGTGCCTTTCTCGCATGCCTTCCTCCGCCGCTGACCGGCGCCGCACTATAAGAGAACGCTTATAGAAGCATAAGGAACGCGTCTTGGACGCGGGCCGGCGCGCTACTTATCATCGATTTTCATGTCCTGGGCCGGCATGCCTTACGCGCAGCCGAACGGACAGACGAGCGGCGCAGGCCGTTTGTAAAGCGAGGCCGCAGAGCCTCGCGATCCGATGAAAAAGAACGTGGAGACGGCATGGCCCCATTCAACGAAGCAGCAACGATGCGAAAGGTATACGGGCGGCTCATGCCCCTGCTCTTCGCGATGATGTTCTTCAACTACCTCGATCGCATCAACATCGGCTTTGCCGCGCTCGACATGAACAAGGCGCTCGGCTTCAGCCCCGCCGTGTTCGGCTTCGCAGGCAGCATCTTCTTCGTCGGCTACATGGTGCTCGAGGTGCCGAGCAATCTGCTGCTGCATCGCGTGGGCGCGCGCCGCTGGATCGCGCGCATCCTGCTCACGTGGGGCGCGGTCGCGGCCGTCACCGCGTTCGTATTCGACGACAAGAGCTTCTACGTGCTGCGCTTTCTGCTCGGCGTCATGGAAGCGGGTTTCCTGCCGGGCGTCGCGGTGTATCTGACGAAGTGGTTCCCCGAGCGCTATCGGGCGCGCGCGGTCGGCGGCTACATCATCGCGGGATCGTTTTCCGCCGTGCTCGGCGGCCCGATCTCGACCGCGCTGATGACCTACGCGAACGGCATCCTCGGCCTGCAGGGATGGCAATGGATGTTCATCCTCGAAGGCATTCCGGCGATGCTGCTCGGCCTGCTCACGCTGCGCATCATGACGGAGCGCCCCGCCGACGCCGACTGGCTCGCCGACGACGAAAAGCGCTGGCTCGAAACGACGCTCGCGGCAGAGCGCGAAGCGGTCGGCGGCAACGCGCACTTCCCGCTGCTGCGCGTGGCGGGCGATGTCCGCGTATGGAGCCTCGCGTGTCTCTTCGGCTGCGCGCTCGTCGGCATCTACGGGCTCTTTCTGTGGCTGCCGCAGATCGTCAAGAGTCTCGGTCATCTGAGCAACATCGAAGTCGGCTTTCTTTCCGCCGCGCCGCCGCTTCTCGGCGTGCTCGGCACGTTCATCATCAGCCGCAGTTCGGACCGCACGGGCGACCGCAAAAAGCATCTCGCGTTCGTCTACGGCATGAGCGCACTCGCGATCGCGGGCAGCGCGTATGCGCCGAATCCGGTCGTCGCCTATGCGCTGCTGTGCGTGACCGGCCTCTTCATCTACGCAGGCAATCCGCTGTTCTGGAGCCTCGCCTCGTCGTTCAGGACCGGCGCGGCGGGCGCGGCGACCATCGCGCTCATCAACACGATCGCGCAGTTCGGCGGCCTCGTCGGGCCGTGGAGCATCGGGCTCGTGCGCAACGCGACGGGCAACTTCAAGCTCGCGTTGCTGACGATCGCGGCGTTCCTCGTCGTCGCGACGATCATCGCGCTCGTCATGCGCGTGAAGCCCGCCGACGACGAAGACACTTCGCTGCCCGCATCCGATTCGCACGAAGCGGGCGCACAACGACAGGAAAACCACGCATGATCATCGATTGTCACGGTCACTACACGACCTCGCCGCCGCAGCACGAAGCATGGCGCGCGCAGCAGATCGCCGCGCTGAAGGACGGCGCATCGGCGCCGCCGCGCCCCGCCATCTCCGACGATGAAATCCGCGAAAGCATCGAGAACGGCCAGCTTCGCATCCAGCGCGAGCGCGGCACCGATCTCACGATCTTCTCGCCGCGCGCCGCCGGCATGGGCCATCATCTGGCGACGGCGGAGGCCAACGCGGTCTGGTCGGAAGCATGCAACGACCTCGTGCATCGCGTCGTCGACCTGTTTCCGCGTAATTTCGTCGGCGTCTGTCAGTTGCCGCAAGCGCCGGGCGTGGCGCCCGAGAATTGCATCGCCGAACTGCGCCGCTGCGTGGAAGAACTGGGTTTCATCGGCTGCAATCTGAATCCCGATCCTTCGGGCGGGCACTGGTCCGGGCTGCCGCTCACCGACCGCTCGTGGTATCCGCTCTACGAAGCGATGGTCGAGCTCGACGTGCCCGCGATGATCCACGTTTCGTCGTCGTGCAATCCGAACTTTCATGCGACCGGCGCGCATTACATCAACGGCGATACATCGGCGTTCATGCAATTGCTCCAAGGCGATCTGTTCGCGGATTTCCCGACGCTCAAGTTCGTCATTCCGCACGGCGGCGGCGCGGTGCCGTATCACTGGGGACGATATCGCGGACTCGCGCAGGACATGAAGCGGCCGCTGCTCACCGAATATCTGCTGAACAACGTGTTCTTCGATACCTGCGTCTACCATCAGCCGGGCGCCGAGCTGCTCGCAAAGGTGATTCCGGCGAAGAACATCCTGTTCGCGTCGGAGACGATCGGCGCGGTGCAGGGCATCGATCCCGAAACGGGTCATTACTTCGACGACACGCGCCGTTATATCGACGCGATCGAATGGCTCAGCGACGCGGATCGCCAGCGCATTTTCGAGGACAACGCGCGCGCGGTGTACGGACGGCTTTCCGCGCAACTGGAACGGCAACCATCGAACGAAGGAGCGACCGCATGAATCCGGCCGGATGGCGTGAATACGAATCCGCGGCTCAGGCGAGCCCCGCGACGCTCGCCGCGTTGCGCGAGCTGGCGGTATCGCTTCTGAGCGACAACATGGCCCGCGTGAGCGGCACGACCGGACTGCGTCCCTATCATCGTCCGAAGCCGATGGCCGGCACGGCCGTCACGGTACGCACGCGCGGCGGCGACAATCTCGCGATCCATCGCGCGTTCGACTACTGCCGCCCCGGCGACGTGCTCGTCATCGACGGCGCCGGCGAGCTCACGCAGGCGCTCATGGGCGACATCATGGCGAGCTTCGCGCAGAGCATCGGCGTGCAGGGTCTCGTCATCGACGGCGCGATCCGCGACGTCGGCGCGCTCGGCCAGCGCGACTTTCCCGTGTACGCGCGCGGCGTCACGCATCGTGGGCCGTACAAGAACGGGCCGGGCGAGATCAACGTGCCGGTGACGGTCGGCGGGATGGTGGTGAATCCGGGTGATATCGTCGTCGGCGATGAAGACGGCGTGCTCGCCATCGCGCCCGCCGACGTCGAAGCGGTGATCGAAGGCGCGCGCAAGCAGGCGGCGAAGGAAGCGGCGGCGCTCGAGTCGATCGCGGAAGGCCGTTTCGATCGTGCGTGGGTCGCGGTTCAACGCGACCGCATGATGAACGGCTGACGCCTTGCCGAACCGCCGCGAACGCACGCATGATGGCGCGTTCGCTTCATCGACTATCGACCGCCATGCCCGACTTTCTCGACGCCGCCGCGCTCATCGACCTCGCGCGACGCGCGCAAGCCCGCGCGCCGCAACCCTGCGCGTGCACGAAAACGCCGCTCGACGGCTGGCAATCGCAGCCGCTGTCGCTCGACGAATCGCAGTTCCGCGAGATCGGCACGCTGTTACCGGAGCACGATCCGGAGCCGACCTTCGCCGAATATCTGCCAGGCAAGACGAACTACTGGTCCGCCGATGCGCCCATCGCGCCGCGCTTCTTTCCGTATAACCGCTGCGGCGTCTGGGAATGCTCGTCCTGCGGGCGGCTGTATCTGCGCTACACGGAAGGCGGCGGCTACTTCGTCGATCGCAGGATTCGCGCGGTGCGCGCGGATCTGATCGAAGACGTCTCGCCGTGACAATGCGCGCTCGCGCAGGAACGTCCGTTTCGCGCGAGCACGCATTTCAGCCTCAACTCACCGCATCCTTCACCTTCTTGCCATCGGGCCGTCCGAGGCCGGTGCAGGCGTCCCATCCGGCTGTCGCGTGGAAATCGTCGTTATTGCCCTTTGTGATGTCGACGAGCGCCAGCGGGTCCTTGTAGAGATGCGGATTGATATACCCCACCGGCGCGCCCTTGATCGCGTTGATGCGCGCGATCAGTCCGGCCCATAGCGGCGCGACCGCGCTCGTTCCGCCGATCACCATGTCGTGACCGTCGACGCGCACTTCGTAGCCGGTCACGGGATCGGCATTGCCGGCGACATCGGGCACGCCGCGCATCGCGAGCGGACTGTGTGCGCCGCCCGCGCGCGTGACCCGCAGCCCTTCCTGCCACGCGGGCAGCGCGAAGAACGAGCTCACGCCGCCGCCGGTCGCGCCGCCGTTGGCGCCGTCGTTCCATACGGTCTCGCTAGCGATTCCGTTGCCGCTCGCCTGCAGCGACGTGCCGCCGCAGCCCAGCGCATACGGACTGGACGCCGGGAAATCGACGTGATCCGCGCCATCGCCCACGCCGTCGCCGGAACCGTTGTCGCCGGATGCCGCGCAAATCGTCACGCCGAGCGCCGCCGCCGACTGGAACGCCTGATCGAACGCGTTCATCGCCTGCTGCGTCCATGCCGATTCCGGACCGCCCCAGCTGATCGAAATCACCGACGGCTTGTTCTTCGTGTCATGAATCGCGGTGCCGATGGCGTCGATAAAACCCGCGTCGGTGTTGGGCGCGAAATAGACGACGATCTTCGCGCCCGGCGCGACCGCGCCCGCGACTTCGATATCGAGCATCACTTCGCCATCGGGACCGTTCGGATCGCCGGTCGGATGATTGCGTCCGTGATCGACCGAAACCGCGGTCACGGACGGCGCCTTCATATTCAGCGACGCGAAATACGTCTTGAGATCCGCGGGACGGTAGCCGCCGCCCAGCTCGATGATCCCGATGCATTGATTCTGACCGTCGCCTTGCGGGAATTCATAGAGCGACGCGAGCTGCACCGGCGTGAACGTCGACGCGCCCGCTGCGCGCGCTGTCCAGCGCACGTTGCCCTGCGCGCGGGTCCGGAAGCTGGGCCGCGCCTGCGGACGGTTGTCGAGACCCATGACGGCATCGACGACGCCGTTCAGTTCATCGGGCAGATGGATCGGTCCCGTGCGGCCGCGATAGGTGCCGCCGTCATGTTCGTACTGTTGCAGGCTCACGCCGAAGGCCGCGTCGAACTGCGCGACCGTGCCGGAGAGCACGACCGCGCGCCGCGCCTCGTGACTCTCGACGACCGACAGTCCGTGCTTTTGCGCGAACGCATGGACCGCCGCCAGGTCCGCGCTGTCCGCGCCGAAATGCTTCGTGAACTCGTCGTGATCGATATGCTTCGCCGACGCGCCTTGCGCCGCAAGCGCGCTGATGTGCTTCTCGAACGCATCGTGCGAGCGCCGTCGCACGAGCATGGTGACCTCCAGACGTTCGTTCGGGTCTGCCTTGCCGATGGGCTGCGCGTCCTTTAAACACTCGCGTTCGCTTCCATTGAGCGGATGGTTTGCCATGTCTCAACACTCCTGAGAAACGCCGCCGTCGTGGGTTGCGTTTTCGATGCCTCGCGGGCGGCGGGCGGGCATCGGATGCCGTGCGATACGCGCTTATTGACCGCCGAAATAGATCTGCTTCATCTCCTGCGCTGATGCCGGGCGCATGACGGCGCGAGCGCCCGTCGCCGACGCGCCCGACATCGCGCCGCCATAGCCAGTCGCGTCGTTCCGGCTCGATACGCGCGCCTCCGCTGCCTGGATCGCCGCCGGATAGCCGGGATCCTCGCCTCTGCCCGGGTAGTAGCCGGCCTGCTCCAGTTGCTCGAGCTCGGCGCGCACCTGGGCGCGCGTGAGCGCCGCGTCCGTCTGCGCGAGCGCGGCAATCGGCAGCGCAAGCGCGGACGCCGCCGCGAGCGCCATCAAAATCGGTTTCATGATGATCTCCTTGATGATGCGAAAGTCCGTGACGCGGACGTGCTCGTCCGCAGATGAAAGACGATCACCGATGGAAAAAATCGCATTCTTCGTTGCGCGATATGAACGCGATGCGCGCGAAGGGCAACGCCTTCGCGAATCGTCCGTAGAATCGCGTCAGAATAATGCTGCGCGAAAAGCTGCAAGGAGCTAACGATGTCACAACGAAACACTGACGAGGCGCTTCGTCGCATGGCGTCGATCGTCGCGCTGGTGTTCGCGCTGGTGCTCGTCGTGTTGAAGGTGTGGGCCTGGTTCGCGACCGGATCGATTTCGCTGCTCACCGCCGCAGCCGATGGCCTCGTCGATGTCGTCGCGTCTTCGGTGACGTTCATGGGTGTGCGCTATGCCCTGCGCCCGGTCGACGAGGGGCACCGCTACGGTCACGGCAAGGCCGAAGCGGTGGCGGCGTTCGTGCAGGCGCTGCTGCTCACGGGCGTGGCTGTCGGACTCGGCATCGAATCGGGGCAGCGCGTCGTGAATCCCGAACCGTTGAATCAGACAGACTTCGGGATCGCGGTCATCGTCGTGAGTACGCTTGCGGCCATCGGACTCGTGCTGATGCAGACGTGGGTCGTGAAGCGCACGGGATCGACCGCCATCGCCGCCGACCGCGCGCACTATGCGACCGATATCGCCGTGAATATCGCCGTGCTCGTCGCCCTGCTGCTCGATCACTTGCTCGACTGGCCACGCGCCGACGCAATCGGCGCGCTGTGCATCTCGCTCTACATGCTGTGGAACGCGCGCGGCATGGCGGTGGCTGCGCTCGTGCAACTGCTCGATCGCGAACTGGACGATCCCGAACGCGCGCGCATTGCGGCGGCCGTGACGGCGGTCGAAGGCGTGCAAGGCGTGCACGACATCCGCACGCGAAACGGCGGCGATCGCGTATTCGTCGAGTTCCATCTCGAAGTGGCCGGCGAGCTGACCGTCGCGCAGGGCCACGCCATCGCCGATGACGCGGAAAGAGCCGTGCAGCGGCTCTTTCAGGCATCGGACGTCACCGCGCACGTCGAACCGGCGGGCATCGTCGACGATCGTCTGGACGACCGCGTGCTCGGCACGGCATCCACCGCCGGCCACAAGTGATTGCATCGGTTCGTCGTGGCGCGGCGCACGCGGCATCGGCTGGACAAAATTACCGCGTCGGCGCGTCGGCCGACGCCCGCCGGCTTCCGGGCGCCTAAAGCTCCCGAATCCGGCTGACGTAAACAAGGCGTGATCTTCGCTAAAAGCAACGCCGAGCCCGCTGCCCGTTCATCGAGAGCCCGCGTCATCAACGTAATGTCCCAGTCTCCCCAATCCGGATCGTCCAGCACCGTCGCCAGCGGCGATCGCTCGCGACAGGGGCACAAGACCGCGCGAAATCAGGAATTTCTCGCTTTCTTTCTGTCCACGCGAAGCGACCGCGCGACGCTCTCCTGGACCGTTCTCACGCAGATCGGCCTCGCGGGCCTGGGCGTCGGCGCGCTCTGCTACCTCGCACTGTCGCTCGTGTCCGAAGGTGCGGCTTCCTGCGCGGGCGTCGTCTCGGGCGCGATCGCGTTCGCGTTCTTTTTGCGTCTTGCACGCCGGAGCGCCGCGCGCGCGAACGCCACGACCGCGCTCGCAAAAGCGCTTCTCGACGCCAATCGCGAATGCCTGAAACTGCTCGACGCCGATGGCCGCATGGTCCGCATTTCCGAATATGGCGCCGAACTCATGGAAGCGAGCGCGCCCGAACAACTCGCCGGTTCGAACTGGCTCGGCTTCTGGTCCGGTGAAGACGCGACCGCCGCGCACGATGCGTTTCATGCCGCCATGAGCGGCGCACGCGCGACATTCCGAGGCAGTTGCCCGACCACGTCGGGCGCGCCCAAGACCTGGCATTCGCGCCTCATTCCGATAGAGAACGGCGACGGCGGCGTGGAAGGCGTGATTTGCGCCTCGCAGGACATGACGCAGCAGGCGGAACTCGCCGCCGCGCTCTGCGCCAGAGAGACGCTGATGTCGGAGATGGAGGCGCACGTCGGCCTTTGCTTCTATTCCTATAACGCCGATTTCACGGGCTTTCATCACATCAGCGCGGGATGCGCGGCCGTCTTCGGCCTGGATGCGCAAACGTTTCGCGAGTCGCCCCAGGCCTGGATGGCGCTCGTGCTGCAGGAAGACCTGCCGCAACTCACGGCCGCGATGCGCCGGATCGCCGAATCGAAAGTCAGCCAGAAGGCGCTATACCGCATCCGCCGTCTGGACGGCAATGTGCGCTGGATTCAAAGCACCGGATCGCCCGTTCTGGACAGCGCGGGCAATGTGGCGCGCATCGTCGGCATCAGCGAGGATGTCACGGCGGAGCAGGACCGCCTCGCCGAACTCGACCGCCTCGCCTTCACGGATTCGCTGACCGGTCTCGCGAATCGCGCCGCGCTCATGTGCAGGATCGACGAGCGATGCCGCAAGCAGGCGCCCTTCGCGCTGATGTTCATCGACCTGGACCGTTTCAAGGTGCTCAACGACACGCTCGGTCACACGGCGGCGGACCGGCTGCTCAAATCGCTGAGCAGGGTCATCCGGGCCGCGTTGCCGGCCGATGCATTTCTCGCACGTCTCGGCGGCGACGAATTCGCCGTGCTGATCGACGGCGCGAAGCACAAGGACCCGCTCGCCGAGATCGCGCGCGCCACGCTCGATGCGCTCGTGCAGGCGGATCAGGCACACCGCGCCGGCACGATCACGGCGTCGATCGGCATATCGGTCTTTCCCGAAAACGGGGCGAATCGCGAGACGCTTCTGACGAGCGCCGATATCGCGATGTATGCGGCCAAGAAAGCCGGACGCAACGGCTACCGTTTCGCCGACAAGGATTCGAGCGAACGCATCGTCGATTTCGAACTCGAGCGCGACCTGCCCGCGGCGCTCGCCAAGAAGGAGTTTCAGCTTCACTACCAGGCGATCCACGAGCCGCACACGCGCGAGGTCCGCAGCGTCGAAGCGCTCATTCGCTGGCGGCATCCGGAGCGCGGGCTCGTCTCGCCGGGCGTCTTCATACCCATTCTCGAAGAGAGCGGCTTCATCGCCGAAGTCGGCGCATGGGTGATGGACGACGCCCTGCGTCAGCTCGCGCTATGGCGGCAGGCCGGCGCGCGCGCGCTCGGCGTTTCGGTGAACGTGTCGGCGCGACAGTTGCGCGACGCGACCATCGTCGATGTCGTCGACGAAGCCTTGCGCCGCCATGCCCTGCCCGCCTCGACGCTGCAACTCGAACTCACCGAGAGCGCGCTGATGGACGACCCGAGCCTTGCACAGCGCACGCTCGGTGCGTTGAAGAAGCTGGGCGTGCGCATCGCCATCGACGACTTCGGCACCGGCTATTCGAGTCTGCGCTATCTGGCTGATTTCGCACCGGACTGCGTGAAGATCGACCGCTCCTTCATCACGCGGATGGAATCGGATCAGGCAACGCGCAGCATCGTGTGCGGCATCATCCAGATGTGTCACACGCTGGGCCTGAGCGTGACGGCTGAAGGCGTCGAGGAAACAGCGCAACTGGAATTGCTCAGGCATGCGCAATGTGACTTCGTGCAGGGCTTCCTGCTGAGCCGGCCGGTCGCCCCCGACGACGTGCTCGGGCTCCCGATCGCCACGCCGTCCGCATTGATAGATTAGGAAAGGAACCGCGAAATTCGCGCGCTTGCTTTTCCTTTCGGTGAACCCTAACCTTACGCCGAAGTTGTGACTAAATGTAACGTTTGTATCAAGATGATCGCGAACGTCGATCGAGTCGCAAACGACGCACAAGAAAATTGCACGGCAAGAATGCCGGCATGAACCACGGGGTTTTTCCGAAGAGCGGGAAACCATGAATAGCAGTGAATCGCTTGACTCGATCCGCGAGATCAATCTGTCGTACGTGATCCTTGCACAACGCATGTTGCTCGAGGACAAGTCCGTCGCCATGTTCCGGCTCGGGCTTTCGCCGGAAATCGCCATGATTCTGGCCAGTCTCACGCCCGCGCAAACAATCAAGCTTTGCAGTTCGAACCAGTTGTTGTGCGCGTTTCGCTTCAACGATCATTCGTTGCTGTCCGCATTGACGCAACCGGCCACGCACGTCGACGTCGGCGCCACTCACGCCGCCATCCTGCTGGCCGGACAGCCGGCGGAACAGTTCGCATGAGCATGGAAACCACGCTTCGCAAAAGCGTCAGCGACGACGCGCAGGAAGTCTATCGCGCGATTGCTCTCATCGAACTGGGCGCTCGCATGCAGTTGCTCGAAACCGAGTTGACGTTATCGCGCGACCGCATGATCCGTCTGTATCGGGAATTGAAGGGCATGCCGCCGCCCAAGGGCATGCTGCCGTTCTCGGCGGACTGGTACATGACGTGGATGCCCAACATCCATTCATCGCTCTTCTACAACATCTATCTGTTTCTCAAGGAGCAGACACGCTGTTCGCGTCTCGATGCGTTGACCAAGGCTTATCGACTGTATGTGGAGCACTGCGGGCAGAACCGGCTCGAAGTCGTCCTGAGCCTGACGCGTGCATGGACACTGGTGCGCTTCTTCGAAGCGGACATGCTGCAGCAGACGCCATGCTGCCGCTGCAAGGGCAAGTTCGTCGCGCACAGGCACGATCTTCAGGCGCATTTCGTGTGCGGCGCGTGTCAGCCGCCGTCACGCGCGGGGCGGACGAAGAAGGCTGCGAGCAGCAAGGCCGAGTGCGGTTCGCTGGCGGCGTGAGTGGATGAACTCAGGTCGGCCATCCATGTGTGAAGCGCTGTAGCCACGCCATGGTCTGGCCGCCTTCCCATCGAGTGCTCCAGAACGGTTCGTGGCTTTTGATCTGCATCGGCAACAACGCATGTGCGACATCGAAATACGGTTTCAGATCCGCTTGAACGTTGCGGTCGCCGAGCGTCGGGCTGTCCGACACCTGCAAAAGCGTCGCGAAAGGCCCATCGACGAAATCGAAAGCAGCAAGCTTCGCCTGCGCTAATTCCTTTTGAAATTGCGTTCGAAAAGGTTCGCCGATGACCGTCAGCCAGCTCAGGCACTTGTAGCCTCGCTTGAGTTCCCTCGCGCTCAGTTCGATCTCCTCCACATCGCAGCCCCAGTATCGGCGCGCCAAAGCATAGATGCGCTCGAACGAAACTTCTTCGTATTTCGAAGACGGACGTCCCTGCAGCAGATAACCGCCATAGCCCGAGCAAACCGGAAACATCGACATCATGTCGAGTGCGAGTGAACGGAGGAATGCGGCATCGACTTGCCAATCGAATTCGAAGCGAAAGAAGCTCGCCATTTCGGGTTCCGTAAAAGGCCGAAAGCCGTGAAACATGAAGACCCGCGAATCGACGGGCTTTGCGTCCGAAAACCCATAGCCCCAATGCACCGTCTTGCGCAGTTCGGGAAGCAAGACGGTTTCGAAGCGAATGCGCGCCGCCGCATCCCACGCTTCGAGCCTCGCCCACGAAACGGTCGACCTGTAGTTCCTGAAGACATCGCCGACCGCGCGAAGGTACGCGTCATACACGCGTCTCGCCGTGACCGGACCGGGCGGATCGGGCACATAGAACACGAGATGCTGTTTCAATTCGACCAGCGGCATGGGCGACGAAGGATCATCCGTGAATTCGAGGATGGGGTTTGCCATCGCGTCGGACTTCCCGGTCAGGGTTTGAGGTTTTTCCGGTCTTTCTGCTGAGCGGCAACACGACGCTCCAGCACTGAAAGATAGCCCTTCAGGAAAGCCTCGAAGTTATCGTGACGCCATTGCTCCCCGATGCTGGAAATCCACACAACCTCGTAGCCATGCTTAGAGGGCGAAGTGTCCACGTCGAACGAAACGCACTCCGGCGTGTTCCCCGCACCGATGACGAACTGGCTGCACGCCGGGTACTCGTCGACCATTTCCGGAAGGAGACCGTGGTCGTCGCGCGCGACCTCGAGCGCCGAAAGCAGTGACAATTCATCATTCATCAAGCTGGATACGCCATTGCTCGTGGACAGAAACAATCGATAACTCGCCGGCATGACGAGGTTGCGCGCTTGCAAGAAGGCATCGAGCGCCGCCAGGTCGCCTCCGCTCGCCGGCGGGCGCAGTTGAGGCCGCACGGGATCGTCGCTGAAGTAGCCGTTGAGCTTGAACTTGGTATCACTCAGCTTCTGCAGCAGGTCTTGCATCTGTTGGGTGTTCACGCGACCTCCTTAATCACAGTTACAAGAGGGATGCGCTTTCATGCGCTTGGGGGCGGGTTTGAGCCGGTTCATGCTGCCGCCGACCGTGTAATTCACGCGGGCGTCGGCCCATCGCATATTGGCGCTGGTGAGTGGCCCGCTAAGAGAAGCCGGGTGCATGTGATCCGGATTCATTGCGCCCCGGCCGCTGCGAGCGGGGTCCGCCAATCCTCCCGCCTGCTTCCATTTTTCGTGCTGACAGTCCGGCGGCTTCACGTTCTTCGGACTGTAAAACATGCGCTTGATGGCCGGATGATCGGGATTGCCGGCGGCCGCGGTCACTGCGTCGGCGAAGTCCTTCGCGAATTGCTTGAGGCTCGCCTGATACGCATCGTAGTGGTCGGAACCGGGATTGCTGGGACTATCGCTCAGCCTCGCCTTCTTGCTCTTCGACTGGTTGTAGGCCTTGACCATCTCGCAGACCTGACCGCACATGCAATCGTCCCATTTGCGCTTTTTCTTTTTCTTCTTTTTCCCGCAATCCGGTCCGACCTGAGTCGCCGGCGGACGTTTCGATCTTTTCTGCTTCACGCCTGTCATCGTCGCGCCGGTATTGGGCGGAGAACCGTTCGGGCCGCAGTTGTTGAGCATCGGCTCGGCGAGAAGATGAACGCTCTTGCCCTCGATTTTCACCGTCATCGATCCCGGCGTGATGAATCTGGCCGGCCCGTGCGTGTTGCTCGAAAGCAGACCGCCGCCCGTGCCCTTGCTGGCCATGTCGCCGAAGCTGTTGAACATCGCGCCCCGGATAGCCACCTCGTCGCCCTCGATCTTGACGCTCGTCGAATAGCCGTCCGGCGAATCCCCCGATTTGGCGGTATTGGGCAACGCAGCCGGAACGAACGGAGCGGGCGGCCCCGGCATCTTGCACATGTTCGGGAGCGTGGCCCGAGCAGTGCCGGAACTGCCCTTGGTGACAGGCGTCTTCGGAGGATGGATTCCAACGCTGGTCATGGCGCGTCGAGCAAGTCAATGGCGCGAAGCGGCCGGCATCGTGGCCGATTCGAAAAGCGCGCAGGCCCGCAAGCCCGCCTCCGAACTCGACCAGATCAATGTTCTCGGGCCTGCCGCATAGCCACGCGACGCCGCCTGATGAGCCAGCATCGCGAACAATGGCCCGGACGCCGCGCCCACATCGCCCCAGACGTCCGCTGGCGACAGATAGCCGGTGGCATCCTTGAAATGCCGGCCCAGTCTCAGGCAGACGAACCCCCACTCTTCGCCTCGATAACGCTCGCCGTTGATATCGCAGATGACATGATCGATCGTCTTCCGCGCGCCCGGCGCGCTCGTCAGCGCGTCTCGCACGACCGCGGTCAGACCCTTGCCGACGCACACCTCGCGCGTTTTGATGAGGCAGCGCTCCGATCCTGTCTCAGCGGCGACGAGGTGCATCGTTTCGGCAACGCCGAGCCGCCGGCACGCGGCGTCGCTCATCAACAGGCAGAATGCCGCGCCCTCGCCGGGGACGAAGCCGCTCCTCGATCCTTCGCCTGCGATCTGCCTGCGCCCGTCGAGCCAATTCAGCGTCTCAGGATGCAGATAGCTGTCGATGCCGCCGACGACGCACGCGTCCAGTTCGCCGCTTCCGAGCGACTCGCTCGCCTTCCTGAAGGCCGCTACTCCGGCTGCGTGCCCCTGCGCATGCACCGAGACTTGTATCGGATCGATCGTCGATCCGCCCAGCCGCCGCAATCCCTGCATGACGGCGCTCGCGTCTTCATGCGTGAAGCCAGGGCGGATTTCCGGCAGCGCGACCATCATCGGCGATCGAAGCGGCGCTTCGCCCAGGTGAGCGAGGGCGCGCGTCAGGTCGCGCCACGCGAAACCTGCCAGCGCAAGCAGACGAGACGGACCGTGCAGCCCCGGGTCGAGTTCGGCGTCGAAGGCCAGGTTCACGTAGTTGCCGAGCCTGTCGACGATGAACGGATGCTCGCGCGCCGCCCCTATACCCGCCCGCACGGCCGCCGCGCTTGCCTCTGCCCCGAGACCGAGCGGCGTGCGCGCACCGGCGGCCGCCATGACGACGCGTGCGCTCATGACAGGTAATCCTTCTCGCGGACCAGCGTGCTCTCGAGATAATCGGGTTCGTCTTCGACCTTCAGAACCGTGACCCACACGAGCATCAAACGCAGCGCATCGGGTTCCAGTATCACCGACGAAAGGCGTGCGCGATGCTCCTCGTCGCGGGTGTCGATGCGCGTCGTGAAAGCCAGGCGCACCTTCGGCAGCGCGAAGGACATCGACCCTGCGGGCGTGAGGTTGATCAGTTCGACCGGCTCTCCGCCCTGCAGAGGGCTTGCGGGTTGCTGATCGGGTGGAGCGCACTGCAAGGAGTGCGGACTCCAATCCTCGGGCAACAGCGGCGAGCGATCGCGCATCCACGCATCGTCGTAAGTGCCGGCGCGTTCCCGCCTCGGCGACCAGAAGCTGTCGATGGCGCCGAACCCGGCGGGGCCATCCTTGTCCAGACGTCCGCTCGGGTATTCGAAATTGGGCATCGCCATGCCTTCCCGGCTCTGCCCGGCGCCGACTACGCCTCGCCCGACCGGATTTCGGGCGTCATAGCCGTGTCTGGCGGGGTCGTCGCCGGGCGCATCGTAGCCGCCATAAGCGAGCTCGTAGATGACCGGCAGACGGACGACCGGCTCCGCCAGCATGCGTCCGGGCATCCCTTTTCCCCATTTACGATGTCCGCGAACACGCAGCGTCTTGCGAACCGGCCCAACCCGCATGCCGACCAGAAAGTCGTCGCTGGGCCTGCCGCCGGGCGCGTAAGCGGTACCGTTGAGCACGATGTCGGTCGTCGGCTTGGGCCCGAGCAAGTCCGAGTCGTAGCGAAGGCTGGACCGTCCGGGCGTGCCGGTGTATTCGGCGGTCTCGACCGGCGGCGCCTGCTCGTCCGCGAGCCGCGGTCCCGCCGGCGTGATGTCATAGGTCGCCTTTACCGCGACGATCCATTCGTGCGTGCCCTCCTTGTCGCGCGTCCATGACGTATCGACTTCGTAGGCAGTCCGATTCTCGATGCTCCACATTGACGACCCCCTATCGCGAACAGTGTTAAGACGAAGCACGAAGAATCGTTTTGAAAGAGCGTCAATCCATCGCCTGCAATGCGCGTCGCTGACGCCAAGCAGGCGCTGCGCAATTGAAGAGCACGCTGCGCGGATCGGCGAGGCGCAGTTGAATGGCCGCCGCGGCGCGCTGCCGCTGAGCGCCATTGCGCAACACGTCGATGCACTGCGCTTTCGACGACAACGCGCCCATGAGATAGCGCCCGCTGCCCGGCATCCGCGCCTTGTTGGCGTGCCACCATGTGCGCGTCTTGTCGGGGTCCGGCCAAGGCGCGCCGTCGTCCTCTTCCTCGGCGGCATCGGCATCTTTTTCGCCGCCGGAATTCCCCGATGCCAACGGCGCGCGTTCCAGCCCGAGACGAACGAAATCGGCTCCCGTGATGAGACTGAAGCTCTCGCCCGCGAGCCGCGCCACGCGGTCATCGTCCATACGGCCGATCAGCCACTGCGCATAACGTGGATCGCCGGTGAAACCGACGGCGCGAATCAGCCTGCGCGCACTCTCCGGTTTAGAAGCGAATCGCTCCAGCCATCGATGCGCATCGGCGGGCGCGAGCACGCTCGCCGCGAGCGCGAGCGCGATGTCGCCGAACATGGATGGCGTAGCCGCTATATCGCGTATGACCTCGAGCGCCTCGTCGCGATCGCCGAACAGCAGCGCGGATCGCGCGGCATGAAACCGGCATGACGCATCCGCGTGATCGAGATGGGCCTGACATGTTCCGAGCAGATCGACGCGGCCGATCTCACCCGCGCAGCGCAGCGCCCGGGCGCGCAGCACAGCGTCGTCGGAAACGACCGCCGCGTCGAGATGCCGCTTCGGATCGACGCGATGCTGCGCACATCCCTCGATGCCGGCCAGTCGCGCGGCGGGGTCGTCGCACGCGAGCAGGATCGAGACGACACCGGCGAGACGGCCCGGACTCACCCAGCCGAACGCCGACTGAAAGCCCGCTCTGGCATTGGGCGTGGCCTGACTCAAAGCGAGCAGCCGCATGATCGCCGGGTCCGAACGCGCCTCGATGCAACCGACGGCGGCGGTGAACAGTTCGCCCTTGCCCGCGTGCTCCAGCGCCCGAATGCTCGAACGCAGGCCGGCGCGTCCCGCCACGGCGATGCCGTCGAGATGCGCCGCGATGCGTTCGTCGAGCCGTGTCAGATCGGAGAGCCTCACATGCGGCGCGCGCACGAGACGGGAGCGAATTCGCCGCAAGGCGGCGGCGTCTTCGACATGTTGCTCCAGCACGCGGAAAAGCACGCCGCTCGCCGAGTCGGCGACCGGTTCGGCTTCGTCGGCTTTCGTCGTGTCCACGGCGACATGCATCAGTTGATCTGCACCGATCCGCCGATGATGCGATTCAGTCCTGACGCACTGCTCGACACGCTGCTTCCGCGTATGCGCACATGTCCGTCGCGCGTGAGCGTGATGCTGGCTTTTCCGCAACGCAGCACCATCTGCTCCTTCGCCGTCACGAGAAGCCGCTTGCCATCGGCGTCGACATCGATCTGTGCGGGCGCATCGTCGAACGGCCAGGCTTCGCATCCGATCAGACAGCCGATGACGATCGGGCGCGTCGGGTCTCCGGCTTCGAACATCAGCGCGACTTGACGGCCGATATGCATGCCGCGCAGATCGACGACCGTGCGCGCGACGAGCGCCGCGCTCCCCGGCTGGCCAGGGTAGACGACGAACGGGGACGCAGCGTCGCCATCGAGTCCGATCAACTCGCCGATCCTCACCCCGTCGATGGCCGCAAGAGGGCCTTGTTCGAGAAAATCGCGTCCGCTCATCGCGTGCTCCTTCGGGTCTCATTCAAAGACGAACGAGCCGACGGCGATTTGCAAAGCTATCCATGACTTCGCGGCGCTTGAAATAAGCGCATCGCGAACCTATGCTCATTGAACAGTCGAATCCGGTCCGCAAGCCCCATGCGGACGTCGTCAGTGGAAGGAGACGCCTCATGCGTCTGTCGCTTATCTTCGTGGTCCTGTCAGCCGTGAGCGCAATGTCCCTGCATGCGGACGCAGACGACAGGCAGGACTGGCGACGACATCGCGACCAGCCCGCCCTGAAAGTATTCGATGCACAAGGCAAACTTATCGGACGCCTTGCTTCTTACGGCGGCTACGACGGCGTGTTCCTCACGATCGACCGCGCGCTCGTCTTCGCGCAGATCACGCGCCTGAACAACAACGGCGAAGCGTACGACTCGGCGAAATTCCAGTGGTCGACTTACGGACCATTCGACTACTCGACCGCCGATTGCAGCGGCTCGCCGATCATTCCTCCCGGCAGCGGCCCACGACCGTCGATCGCGATGAGAACGGGCGCGGACGTCACGCTCCTGATCGCGGGCGATACGGACTCGTCGCCCGCTCAGGTCGTCGCGGTCTTCGACGGCAAGCAGTGCACGCCGCCGCCGACTATCGGGCACATGCCGCCATCGACCGCGCCCGTGCCCGCATTCACGGCCGAGACGAACTATCCGCTGACGGCTCATTATCCCGAGCCGCTCACCATCAGATATTGATCGGGCACGATCGACGGAGACGCTTCATGTGTCGAATGCTTGTTGTGCTGCTCGTCCTGTGCGCGAGCGTGAGCGCCGCCGATGAACGCGATAAACGCGATAAACGCGACGATCGCGCGCATTCCGGCGAGAACACACTGCGCCAGCCGATGGTGTACGACGCACAGGGAAAGCGCGTCGGCCCGCTGGAGGTTTATTCGGGCGTCAACGGCGTGTATCTCGCGATAGACGGCGAGCCCGTCTTCGTGGCGGTGAATCACAAGCGCGTCGGTCCGTTGCAGTATTCGGCCTCGCAATACGAATGGGTCGGCTATACGTTCGTGCCGTACCCATCGCGCGATTGCACCGGAAGCGTCGCCGTCGCGGATGCCGGCAGCCCCGCTCCGGCGATGCCGCTCAGAGAAGGCGCCGACGTGACCGTCTATATCGCGGGCAAGCAAATGTCCGGCAACGTGCAAGTGTGGTCGTTCAGGCAGACAGATCCGTCTACCGGGGCGACGACCTGCCTGACGAGTCTGTCTGACCAAGGCGCCAACTACTGGGCCATCGAGCGCACGTATCCGCTGACGCAGCATTATCCCGAGCCGTTGCGCGTGGCTAATTGACGGAAGACGCGCACGGACCGCACGGAGACCGACATGAGGCACTGGCTGATCGGAGCGCTGATCGCGCTATACGCAACAACATCGCCCGCCGATGACTTCGCGCATCAGGCAAGGCATCGCCCTGTCAGGGTGTTCGATGCGAACGGTCACGTCATCGGCGATCTCACGATCTTCGCCGCGCAAAACGGCGTCGCGCTGACGGCCGGAGACGCAACCGCCGTGATTCCCATTGCACGCGTACAGGACGCGACCTTTCACTTTTCCGCGACCGACTTCAACTGGCTCGCGACGAAGGTCGTCGATTTCGCATCGCCCGATTGCAGCGGCGATCCGATCCTCGACTCGCTCAACGGACCGCGCGCCGCGCTCGCGGTCAGACGCGGCAACGACGTCACCGTGTACTTCGCGGCCGAAGGCGTCACGCAGTCGTTCCAGGCGAATTCGGCGCTCGATCCGAACGCGGCGAACGGATGCCGTCCGTTCACGGCATCCATCACGCTTTCGGGCTTCAAGGTCGGCGCGACGCTCGCGATCAGCCGCACGCATCCCGAGCCGCTCAGGATCGGCTATTGAAAGGCATCACACGCGGCCTTTCCACGGCACCATCGCTTTTTCCAGATACCGCATCAGCAGATCGAAGCAAAGCGCGAAGAAGCCGATCACGATGATGCCCATGATGACGACATCGCTCGCAAGAAACTCGGCCGCGTTGAGCACCATGAAGCCGAGACCGCGCGTCGAAGCGACCATCTCCGCCGCGACGAGCGTCGTCCAGCCGACGCCGATGCCGATACGCATGCCCGTGAAAATCTCCGGCAGCGCGGACTTGAGGATCACATGCGTGACGACCTGCGTGCGCGACGCGCCCATCGAATACGCGGCGTGGATCTGCTCGATCGACACCGAGCGCACGCCCGCGCGCGCGGCGATCGCGAGCGGCGCGAAGATCGCGAGATAGATCAGGAAGATCTTGGAGAACTCGCCGATGCCGAACCAGATGATGATGAGCGGCAAATACGCGAGCGGCGGCAGCGGCCGGTAAAACTCGATCGGCGGATCGAACACGCCGCGCGCGTGCCGGGAGACGCCCATCATCACGCCGACCGGAATCGCCGTCGCACACGCGAGCGCGAATGCGCCGAACACGCGCAGCAAGCTCGCGACGACGTGTTCCGCGAGCGTCGAGTTCGCGAAGCCATCGCTCGCCACCGCGATGAACTTCGCATAGACCGCTTGCGGCGACGGCAGAAAGAGCGGCTTGACCCAGTGCATGCCGGTGATCAGAAACCAGCCGGCCACGAGCACGGCGACGGTCGCGATGCTCATCGCGAAGCTGCTGCCGTAGCCTGGCACGCCGAACGTGTCGCCCGGCTTCACCGGCTTCTTCTTCGATTGCCGCGCGGGCCGGCCCGGCGGACGCCGCGATGCGCCGATGCCGCTGTCGATCGCGGGACCGGGCACCGTCATCGATGCGCGCTTAACCATGATGAATCTCCTCCGCATGATGAGCGGCGCGCTCGTCGCCGTAGATGATGCCGAGCACCCGCTCGCGCATCTCGATGAAATCGGGGCTGGACTTGATCGCGCGCGCATCGCGTGTGGCGAGGAAGCGGCGGTTGAAATCGAGATCGTAGCTATGCGTGATGCGGCCCGGACGCGGCGACATCACGATCAGCCTGCTCGCCAGAAAAAGCGCCTCCTCGACGCTATGCGTGATGAAGAACAACATCTTCTGCGTGCGCTGCCAGACATCGAGCAGCAGCTCCTGGATGGTCTCGCGCGTAAGGGCATCGAGCGCGGCCATCGGCTCGTCCATCAGCAGCATCGCCGGATCGCAGGTCAGCGCGCGCGCAATGCCGACGCGCTGCTGCATGCCGCCCGACAGCTGATAAATCATGTGCCGATGAAAATCCTGAAGGCCGACGAGCGCGAGATTGCGCTTCGCGATGTCCTCGCGCTGCGCCTTCGGCACGCCTTGCAGCTTCAGGCCGAAGGTCGCGTTGTCGAGCACGTTGAGCCACGGCAAGAGCGCGTGCTTCTGGAACACGACGCCGCGATCGGCGCCCGGCCCTTCTACCGGCCTGCCGTTGAGCAGCATCTCACCCGATGACGGCGCGATGAAACCCGCCATCAGCGATAAAAGCGTCGTCTTGCCGCAACCCGACGCACCCAGCGCGACGACGAATTCGCCATCGCCGATGGTGAGATCGATGCCGTCGAGCGCTTGCACGCGCTCGCCCGGGCGTCGGCCCGGAAACACCACGCTCACGTTCTTCACCTGCATGCAACCCATATGTCCTCCGGACTCGGATGTGCCAAGGGCAAGCGGCGCGCGGCCGGGCTTATTTCAGTTTTTCCGCGGCTTCGACGTATTCCGCCGTCACGAACTTCGAATAGTCCGGCAGCACGGCGTCGACGCGCTTCTGCTGCTTCAGGAAGTCCGCCGTGTCCTTGAGCGCGAAGGCCGCGCGGCTCGATGCGCCGCCGCCGAGCCACTGCTTCGTCGCCTGCTCCTGCGCCGACGGATAGCCATACAGCGAAAGCGAGCCCGGCACGTCGGCCGGCGCGCCGCCGATCGTCTTCGCGATGGCCGCGGCCTGCTGCGACTGCGCGGTCCATTTGGCCGGATCGTTGCGGTATTGCGCATCGAGATCGGAGATGGCCTTGACGAACTTCGCCATGAAGTCCTTGTGCGCTTCGCCCCACGCACGATCGACCGCGATGCCGTCGAACGTCGGCTTGCCGAGCTTGGACAGATCGCCCGACGTAATCAGCACCTTGCCGCTCTTCTTGAGTTGCGAGAGCGCCGGATCCCACACGTAGGCAGCGTCGATATCGCCGCGCTCCCACGCCGCCGCGATCTGATTCGGCTGCATGTTGAGAATCTTCACCGACGACGGATCGATGCCCCAGTGCTGCAGCGCGAACATCGTGTGATAGTGCGTCGTCGAGACGAACGGGACGCCGATGGTCTTGCCCTTCAGATCCGCCGGCTTGGCGATGCCCGAGCCGTTGCGCACGACCATCGCCTCGGCTTCGTTGATGTTGTCGAGAATCCAGAAGAGCTGCGCGTCCACGCCCTGGCTGACGGCGGCGGCGAGCGGGCTGGAGCCGATCACGCCGATCTTGATGTCGCCCGAGGCCATCGCGGTCGCCACCTTCGCGCCGGATTCGAACTGCCGCCAGTTGATCTTGTAGCCGGTCGCCTTGGCGATGGAGCCATCGGCGATGCCGACGACCCAGGGATCGACGATCTGCTGATACGCGATCGTCACTTCCTTGTCTTCGGCGTTCGCGGCCTGCGCGCCGCCCCACGCGCACACGGCGACGGCGAGTGTCGCCAGCGCGCGCGCCGGCGAGAACTTTCTAAGCAACTTGCCCGGCAGGCGTTTCAAGCCACAGACGCGGATCGTGTTCATGACGGTTCCTGGAGAAGTGGAAAATCGGGCTCGCCGGCGCGGCATTCCCCGTTTCGGTGCGGTCCGTCGCGCAAGCGGCGAACCGATGACCGAGTATCCACAGCGAAAAATCCAGGAAGTTAGTGCCAGACGGGAACAATCGTTGAGTCCACATTCCGTCGGGCGGCGGGAAGGCTCCTATGAAGGCGTCGGCGCTGCGGATGCGCCTTTTATTTGATCTTCGCGGCGGCGGCGAGCTTGCGCACGCCTTCCTTCGCATCCTCGTTCGAGTTCATGAAATTCGTCACGACGTCGGTGATCGCGCCCGCCGTCACCGGCGATTGAAGTTCGCCGAAAGCCAGCGAAGGCAGGAAGCCGCCCGACTTGATCGTCGCCTGCTCGTCCGCGCGAGACTTCTTCGCGCAGCTGTCGAACTTGTCCATCGGCACATCGAGGCGAACGGGAATCGAACCCTTGTTGAGGCTGAACTGTTCCTGGAATTCGGGCGACATGATCGTCTTCGCCATCGCGATCTGTCCCGGCGTCGCATCCTTCTTGCCGTTCTGCTGGAAGAACACGAAGGCATCCGCCGTGTACGTGTAGGCGTTCGACGTGCCCGGAGCGGGCGCGCAGACGAAGTCGACGTCCGCCTTCTTGCTCGCGTTCGCGAATTCGCCCTTGGCCCAGTCGCCCATGAACTGCATGCCGCCCGAGCCCGAGATCACCATCGCGGTGGCGAGATTCCAGTCGCGGCCGTGATAGGCCTTGTCGAAGTAAGTGCGTATCTTCTGCACCGTCTCGAAGACCTGAATCATTTGCGGCGACGTGAGCGTCTTCTGATCGAGATCGACGAGCGCCTTGCGATAGAAGTCCGTGCCTTGCGACAGCACGACCGTCTCCCAGATGGTCATGTCCTGCCACGGCTGACCGCCATGCGCGACAGGCGTGATGCCCGCCGCGCGAAATTTGTCGGCAAGCGCGAAGAACTCCGGCCACGTCGTGGGCGGCTTGCCGCCGACCTTGTCGAGATCCGCCTTGTTGATCCACAGCCAGTTGATCCGATGCACCGAGAACGGCGCGGCGACGTAATGTCCGCCCGACTTCATCGCGTTGTCGATCTGCGCGGGCGTGTGGGCTTTCCAGTCGGCCGCGGCCTGATCGATCGTGACGACCACGCCCTGATCGGCCCAGTCCTGAATCAGCGGTCCTTTGATCTGCGCGGCGGAGGGCGCGTTGCCCGAGATCACCTGTGTCTTCAGCGCGGTCATGGCCGCCGTGCCCGATCCGCCCGCGACGGCGAAGTCCTTCCATTCGTATCCTTGCTTGCTCATGTCGTCCTTGAGCACGCGGATCGCTTTCGATTCGCCGCCGGAAGTCCACCAGTGCAGGACCGAGATCTGTTCGGCGGCCGTTACCGCGTGCGTGCCGGCGATGAACATCGCGACGGCTGCCGCAACCGACATCGTTGATCGTTTCATTGCTTGTCTCCGGGTTTTATTTATTTATGAAGCGACGCGTTCACGCGCGCTGTTCGAATCCGAGTTGCGACTTGCCGAGCGGCGTCAGGTCGTCGGGCGTCGCGCGGCCTTCGAAATCGACTTCGAAATGATCGCCTGGAAAATCGGGCGGGCTTTCGCCCTTCAGGAAGCTCGGCAATTGACGCTTCAGATACGCGTCGTTTTTGGCGCATCCGGGCGCGGAAGCGATGTACATGACGTTGCTGTAGCCGGCGCCCTTGTGTTCGTCTTCGACCGCGTGAATGACGTCGCTATGCCAGAACACGGTGTCGCCCGCATCCATCTTCGGGATCGACGACAGCGCCTCGAACAGCGGCGCGTGATACTCCGGCCTGATCGACAGCGCGCGTCCGGGCATCGCGCCGCACAGGTCGTCGTCGGCGACGTCGTTCTGAAGCGCGCGCAGCAGGATGTACGCCATCGCGTTGGCGATGGGCACGAGCTGCAGCGTGCCGTCGCCCGGACCTTGCGGCGTCAAGGCGGTCCAGCCCTGGAACGTGCGGAACATCGAGCACACGGCCGGCGATGCGATCTCTTCGACATCGGGACGGAAAGCGGCATCGAACGCATCGTAATCGCGCCAGTTGCCCGCGAAGACGTGGCGATACACCTTGCGGAAATTGCCTTCGATCCAGCGCTCGACCGAGCCGCCATCGCAATGCGCCGACAAGCCGAGCGACGCGGAACCGGGCGGCCGCCGGCGCAGACGGTCGGCATAAACCGGCACATGTTCCGGGTCGAAGTGAACGCGTCCTTCGCTCTCGTTGCGCCAGAGCTTGTTGAGAAACACGCGCGCCGCGGTCAGCGACTCCGACTGGCGCGCCAGCACTTGAGGCTTCGACCAGTACACGCCGTAGATTTGCGGCTTGCTCGACGCGAGCTGACCGAAGTACTTGTCTTCGGCGCGGTTTTCGAGGCGCTTGTCGAGGCGATTTCGTTCGACGTAATGCGCGATGTCTTCATCCCATTGCTGTACCTGTGCGCGTGGAAAGACATTGCGGATCACGCACGCGCCGCTCGACTTGACGAGCGCGATCTGCTCGCCGCTCACGCGCCCTTCGGTGATGTCGGCGAACTGAATTTCCGGAATGACGTCTTCGCCGCGATCGCGCCGCGCGGCGATCCGCTTCGCTTCCTCGCCGATCGTCTGCTCGACTTGCGCGAACACTTCGCGGTAGTTCGGCAGCGCGGCGCGCAGTTCCTTTTTTGCTTGCCGGATCGCGCCCGGCAAGTCATCGATTTTCAGCGCCATGATCGTCTCCACATGAATTGCCGTGGACACAGCATAAGATGCGTCCGTCTGCGGCGGTGATACGATTCAGGCAATTCATTTGCGTTTTCGGCCATGAAACCAGCCTACGAGCATGTCGAATTCGGCGCGGACTGTTCGGTGCGGGTTTACCATCGGCGGCTCGCGCGTATTCCATTCGAATGGCATCACCATCCGGAATACGAGCTGACGCTGACGATGAACAGTCACGGCAAGCGCTATATCGGCGATTCGGTGAACGACTATCAGGCCGAGGATCTCGTCCTCGTGCCGCCTGATTTGCCGCATACGTGGTCGTCGAACCGGTCGATCGACTCGTCGTTGCCGCAAGTCGCCATCGTCATCTGGTTCGACGGCGACTGGGCGCGGCGCATGGCGGACTGCTGCCGCGAATACGAGCCGCTTCGCAAGCTCCTGCGCCGTGCGGCGTGCGGGCTGGCGTTCGAGCCTCCCGCCGGCGAACGGATGCGCAGCCGTCTCGAACAGTTGCTCTCGACCGCGCCGCGCGAACGCCTGAGCGCCGCGCTCGATGTCCTGTGCACGCTCGCCGATGCGCCGGGCCATCCGCTCGCGTCGCCGAGCGCTTTCAATCAGACGAACGCGGGGCCGTCCGGTCACGAGCCCGAGCGCATCAATCGCGTTCTTTCGATGATCGATGCGCGCTTTGCCGAACCGCTCCGGCTATCGGAGCTATGCGAAGCGGCGAGCCTTTCGGAGCGCACCTTGACGCGCTATTTCGTGCAGCACATCGGCGAGAGCGTCGGGCGATACATCGCTCGGGTTCGAATCGGCCATGCGTGCCGGATGCTGGGCGACACGTCCCTGCCGATATCGGTCATCGCCGCGCGCTCGGGATTTGCGAACGTCGCCAACTTCAATCGGCAATTCAAGGCCGCGAAGCAAACGACGCCGGCGGAGTACCGGCGTCAGTTCATCGATGCAGGCGCGCTCGTCAAGGACACGGCGAACAGCCTGACCGAACGGCCGCCTTCGCTTCAGCAGAAGCGGCGGCGTTGAAGTTATCGCGATGCGCTGAGCGTATGCCCTGCATCGCGCGACAATCTCAGATAGCCCACGATCGTCCGGCTCGCCTTCTTGTGCGCCGGCGTGCTCACGCTCTTGTTAAGCGTCGGTCGCGGCCGATGCGCCTGGGTCGGAGCGGACCCCGGCGGTGCCTTCATGCGAATGGGCTGAAGTCGTCTCCGCGTTGCGATTAGCTTGGGTTCCTAATCAATCGACACACGCGCCGACCGCGCACGATCAGACGATTACCTGCAGACCGGCGCGTCGAGGCACGCTCATTGCGCAGTGGCTTCGGATCGATTCATCGAAAGCAACCGGCCATGCCTCTCTCCGCTCAAAGAACCCTGGTGATTTCCCCGCATCTCGACGATGCCGTCTTCAGTTGCGGCGCCCTGCTCGCCGCGTCGCCGGGCGCATCCGTCTGCACGATATTCGCGGGTGCGCCGGACACGGCGCTCGCCACCGACTGGGACGCGCAGTGCGGCTTCGCGGACGCACATCAGGCGATGCGCGAGCGCCGTGTCGAAGACAAAGCCGCGCTGCACGTCCTGGGCGCTCGCGCCGTGCATCTCGGCTTTCTCGACTCCCAATACACGCAAGGCGGAACGAGCGCGACCACCGCCAAGATCGCCTCGGCCATTCGCGACGTGATGCGCGAGACGGATGGCACCACGCTCCTCATCCCGCTCGGCCTCTTTCATTCCGACCACGCGCTGGTTCATACGGCCGCGCGCGAGGCGTGCCTTTCGGACGCGACGGCATGCATTGCGTACGAAGACTGTCTATATCGGCGCATGGATGGCCTCGTGCAGCAACGGCTCGTCGAACTCATCGGAAGCGGCATCGAAGCGACGCCGCTGCTCGATCCGATCGATGCCGCCACGCTCTCGCGCTGCATCGAAGCGAAGCAACGCGCGGTGCAATGTTATGCGAGTCAGCTCAAAGCCTTCGGGCCCCACGGCTATGACGACGTGCTCGCGCCCGAACGCTTCTGGACTCTGCGAGCCGTCGACCATGGCTGAACCGGCGACACTTTCCGAGCCCGATCGCGCGCGGCTCACCGTCGTCGTGCTGACGTACAACCGTGCCGATCAGGTGCTCGACACGCTCGCAAGACTTGCCGCGCTGCCGGACCGCATTCGCATCGTAGCGGTCGATAATGCGTCCACCGACGGCACGGCCGAGCGCATTGCGGCGCAGTTTCCATCGGTCGAACTCGTCGTGGCGCCGGACAATCTCGGTGCGGCCGGACGCAATCTCGGCGTCGCTCGCGTCGCGACGGAGTACGTCGCATTCTGCGATGACGACACCTGGTGGAGCGCCGGATCGCTGTCGCGCGCCGTCGCGATCCTCGACGCGGCGCCGCGCGTCGCGGTGCTCAACGCGCGCGTCGTCGTCGGTGCCGACGGCGCGGCGGACGAGACCTGCCAACGAATGCGCGAAAGCCCGCTGCCGCATCGCGGCTTGCCCGGTCCCGCGCTCGTCGGCTTCATGGCGGGCGCGTGCGTGTTCCGCACCGACGTCTTCCGGCAAGTCGGCGGCTACGAGCCCAGGCTTTTCATCGGCGGAGAAGAAACGCTCGTCTCGCTGGATGTCCTGTCCGCCGGCTACGAGATGGTCTATATGGATGACCTCGTCCTTCATCACCATCCCTCACCGCTGCGCGACAGCGCACAACGGCGCAGGCTCCTCGCGCGCAACGCCGCGTGGGTCGCATGGATGCGCCTGCCATTCGACCAAGCCCTTCACGCCACCGGAAAAGCCTTCCTCGTGGCATGGCGCGAGCGCACGTTGATGCGCGATTTACCGATCCTCGCAAGCGGCATCGCATGGGCGATGACCAGGCGCCGCGTGATCCCCTCGCGCGTCCAGGACATGCGCCGCGTCGTGCGCGAAGACGATTTGCGCCGCGCCAGGCAGACGAAATCGTCGGCGTCTTTCGGTTCTACACGCCCCACGTAAAAACGCGTGCGTCGCGCGACGAACCAAACGAAATTTGGTTCGTCCCGCATCGAACCGCAAATCGTTTCGCAGTTCTCGCCAGTTCGACAACGAGTGGCACAGGGAATGCTGAACGCTGGTGACTGATCCACGCGATGGCGCGCCGCGCACACGCACATTGGGATCGCAAGATAAGGGGACTTCCGTGAAAATCGCATTGATCAGTGAGCACGCATCGCCGTTGGCGATCGCGGGTGGCGTAGACAGCGGCGGGCAAAACATCTATGTGGCGAATGTCGCGCGTCAGCTCGTCCGCATCGGTCACGACGTCGATGTGTTCACGCGTTGCGACCGTTCGTTATTGCCGCTCGTCTCGCGCTTCGAAAACATCCGCGTGATAAATGTACCGGCCGGTCCGCCCGTGCAGTTACCGAAGGAACAGCTTCTGCCGCATATGGATGCGTTCGCCGGCTTCATGATCGACTTCATGAAGAAGGAAGCGCAACCGTATGACATCGTGCACGCGAACTTCTTCATGTCGGGCCTCGTGGGCCTGCGCATCAAGGACGCGCTCGGCGTGCCGCTCGTCACGACGTTTCATGCGCTGGGGCGCGTGCGACGCCTGCATCAAGGCGAATCGGACGGCTTTCCCGATGCGCGCTTCGATATCGAAGACGAGCTCGTCAGGCGCTCCGATTCGGTCATCGCCGAATGTCCCCAGGACGAGAACGATCTGATCCATCTGTACGACGCCGATCCCGCGCGCATCGACCTCGTGCCGTGCGGCTTCGATCGCGCGGAGTTCCATCCGTTAGACAAGGCGGCAGCGAGAGAACGTCTCGGCTGGCCGCAAGACCGGTTCATCGTGCTGCAACTCGGGCGCATGGTGCCGCGCAAGGGCGTCGACAATGTCGTGCGCGCGCTCGGCATGCTACACGGCGAGCATGGCGAAAGTGCCGAGCTTTATGTGGCGGGCGGCAATTCCGACGAAGCGAACGAGAACGCGACGCCGGAGATCGGCAGGCTGCGCGGGGTCGCGCGCGAATGCGGCATCGAAGAGCATGTTCACTTCGTGGGCCGTCATGGACGAGGTGAACTGAAGCACTTCTATAACGCAGCCGATGTCTTCGTGACGACGCCGTGGTATGAGCCGTTCGGCATCACGCCGCTGGAGGCGATGGCTTGCGGGCGGCCCGTCATCGGTGCTGCTGTCGGCGGCATTCGCTACTCGGTGGCGCACGGAGAAACCGGCTTGCTCGTGCCGCCGAAGAATCCGGCCGCGCTCGCGGATGCGCTCGTCGCGCTCAAGCGAGATGCCGCGCTCGCCACGCGAATGGGCGAAGCGGGCCTCGCCCGCGCGAACGCAATGTTCACATGGTCGAGCGTCGCGCAGGCGCTCGCACAGGTCTACGCGCGACTTGCGGGCGAGGAAGGACAAGCCGCCGCGCGCGTTGCCATGGGCGGAGCCGCACGATGACGCAACCACTGCGGCCTGCGATCTTCATCGACAAGGACGGCACCTTGCTCGACGATGTGCCCTGGAACGTCGATCCGCTGAAGATGCGCCTCGCGCCGGGCGCGCTCGACGCGTTGCGCCTGTTTTCGTGGCTCGAACTGCCGATCTTCGTAATCAGCAATCAGAGCGGCGTCGCGCTCGGCAAGTTCGACTTGCAGGCACTCGATCGCGTCGAAGCGCGTTTGCGTGAACTCGCAGCCGAAGCGGGCGCGTCGTTCGCCGGCATTTACTGGTGCCCGCATCATCCGCGGGGCGTCGTGCCTGAATTCACGCGCGCGTGTGAATGCCGCAAGCCCGCGCCCGGCCTGCTGTTGCGTGCGGCGCGCGAGCATGGCATCGATCTTTCGCAGAGCTGGTTCATCGGCGACATTCTCGATGACGTCGAAGCCGGTCATCGCGCGGGCTGCCGCAGTGCGCTGATCGATAACGGCAACGAAACCGAATGGCTCAAAGGCGTTGGACGCGAGCCGGATATCGTCGCGAAGGACCTGTACGAGGCGGCGATTGCAGTCGTCAATGCGGAGTGTCCCGCATGAAGCCCATGCTTGCACCCGTCGTCGAAGCGCATGCGCGCAAGAGCGCCGCGAGCCAGGCGCGCGAATGGGGCGCGGATGTCAAGCGCATTCTCTGCATCCGTCTCGACAATCTCGGCGACGTGCTGATGACGACGCCCGCGCTGCACGCGTTACGCGCCGCGCAGCCGGGCAGGCATCTGACCTTGCTCGCATCGCGTGCGGGCAAGGCGACGGCGCCTTTCATCGATGCAATCGACGATGTGATCGAATACGACGCGCCGTGGGTCAAGCAGGATGCGCCCATCGACGCCCTCGCCGATCTCGCCATGCGTGCGCGCCTTGCATCGGCGCATTTCGATGCAGCGGTGATCTTCAGCGTCTACAGCCAGAATCCGCTGCCCGCGGCCATGTTGTGTCATCTCGCCGGCATTCCGCTGCGGCTCGCGCATTGCCGCGAGAATCCGTATGGTTTGCTCACCGACTGGGTTCAGGAGACTGAACCGCAGCACGGCACACGGCATGAAGTGGAGCGGCAACTCGCTCTCGTCGCAAGAGTCGGTGCGAAAGCCGACGATACGCGCATGCGCTTCTCCGTGCGCCCCGCCGATATCGACTCGCTGACGCAAAAGCTCATCGCCCGCGATGTCGATGTGGACGCACCGTTCATCGTCGTGCATCCGGGTGCGAGCGCGGAATCGCGCCGCTATCCCGTCGAACGCTTCGCCGAAACGATCGAACGTCTCGGCGCTCAATTGGAATGGCCGATTCTCGTGACGGGCTCGCGAAGCGAAAGTCACTTGTGCCGCGCCGCCTGCGGCACGAGTCCCTACGCGCACGATCTGTCCGGCGTGCTCGAACTCGGCGAACTCGCCGCGCTCATCCAGCGCGCTCGCGTTCTCATCTCGAACAACAGCGGACCGGTGCATCTCGCATCCGCGCTGGGCGCGCCCGTCGTGGATCTCTACGCACTCACGAATCCGCAGCACATGCCGTGGCAAACGTCGCATCGCGTGCTGTATCACGATGTCTCGTGCCGCTGGTGCTATCGCAGCGTGTGTCCCGAAGGCCATCACGCGTGCCTTGTCGGCGTCGAGGTAGACGAGGTTGTCTCCGCCGCGCTCGAGCTCATCGAAGAAGAACATGCATCGCCCGTCCATCCGATAACACAGGCAAGCTAAGCTATGTACACACTTGGAATCAACGCGGTTTATCACGACAGCGCCGCGGCGCTGGTCAAGGACGGCGTCGTCATCGCGGCGGCCGAGGACGAGCGCTTCACGCACGTCAAGCATGCGAAACGGCCGGTGCCGTTTTCCACATGGCAGCTTCCGTTCGATGCAATCGACTATTGCCTGAAGGAAGCGGGCATCGAACTCGCGGATGTGGATCACATCGCGTATTCGTACGATCCGCATCTGTTTTCCGGCATGCCGAAGGACGCAAACGCGAACATATCCCTGCCGATGATGCCCTCGGCGCAAGCGATGACGAACCCGTCCGAATCGCCCTGGGATCCGCTGTTCCTGAGCTATATCGTCAATGCGAAAGGTCAGTTGATCGACGGCGCGCCGCATCATCTGAAGCGGCGTTTCCTAAGCGGCGGACGCGCCCCGCGCTTCGCGTGGCATAACGTCGATCATCATCTCTGTCACGAAGCGAGCGCGTTTCTCGCCGCGCCTTTCGACGACACGGCCGTACTCACGATGGACGGTCGCGGCGAAGGCGTCACGACGAGTCTCGGGCAATTCGTGAATGGCGAATATACGCGCATCAAGCAAGTGGAACTGCCGCACTCGCTCGGCCTGCTCTATGAAACGGTGACGGGCTATCTCGGCTTCCTGCACTCGTCCGACGAGTACAAGGTGATGGCGCTCGCGTCGTTCGGCAAGCCCGCGTATGTCGATCAGTTTCGCGAGATCGTGAAGTATCGCCGCGACGGCAGCTATACCGTCGATGCGCCGCGTCTCGTCGAGCGCTTCGGTCCCGCGCGCGAACGCGGCGGCCCGCTCACGCAGCATCATTTCGATATCGCGCATTCATTGCAGGTCGTTCTGGAAGAGACCGCGCTCGAACTCGCGAAGTGGCTGCACGAACGTACGGGTCTGAAGAATCTCGCGATGGCGGGCGGCGTCGCGCTCAACTGCGTGATGAACGCGCGCCTGCGCGATCGCGGACCGTTCGATGAAATCTGGGTTCAGCCCGCCGCCGGCGATGCGGGCACGGCGCTCGGCGCTGCCTTGTGGACCGACTATCAGCAACGCGCGAAGACCGGCGATCGCGGTCGAAAATGGCGCATGGATCACGCATATCTCGGACCGTCGTTCGATGACGACGAGATCGAAACCTTCCTCAAGTGGACGCGCGCGCCGTATCGCAAGCTCACGAATATCGCCGAAGAAACGGCGGACATTCTCGCGCAGAACCGCGTCATCGGCTGGTATCAGGGACGCACCGAGTTCGGCCCGCGTGCGCTCGGCGCGCGTTCGATTCTGGCATCGCCCATCGATGCGTCCATGCAGGCGCGCCTCAACGAGATCAAGGATCGCGAGGACTTTCGTCCGGTTGCGCCCGTCGTGATGGAAGAGCACGCAGCCGACTGGTTCGTCGATGCACGCGTCGCGCCGTTCATGCTCTTCGTGTTCGACGTGCGCGACGACATGAAGACGCGCATTCCGGCGGTCACGCATATCGACGGCACCGCGCGCGTGCAGACCGTCAATCGCGCGCAGCATCCGCTTTACTACGATCTGCTCGCGGCGTTCAAGGCGCGCACGGGCGTGCCGGTTCTCGTCAATACATCGTTCAATACGCGCGGCGAGCCGATGGTGAATACGCCGCGCGACGCACTCGAATCGTTCTGGACGTCGCCGCTCGATGCGCTCGTGATCGGCTCGTTCCTTGTCGAAAAGCCGGGCGCGCACGCATGAGCACCTACGCCGAACTCTTCGATCACGGCGCGATGAGCGCGGCCGATGCACCCGCGATACCGCGCGGCGATTTCATCCCGGACGTGACCGTGGTCGTGCCGACGTATCGCCGCCCCGCGATGCTCGAACGCTGCGTGCTGGCGCTCGCGGCGCAGACCTACGATCCGGCGCGCTACGAGATCATCGTATGCGACGACGGCCCCGACGAAGCGACGAAGGCATGCGTGCAGCGCCTGTCGCAATCGCGTGCGCGGCGCGGCCCGTTGATCCGCTACGTTCCCGTCACCGCGACGCAGGGTCCGGCGGGCGCGCGCAACGCGGGCTGGCGCGCATCGCTTGCGCGGCGCATCGCCTTCACCGACGACGACACCATTCCCGATCCGAACTGGATCGCCCATGGCATGCGTGCGCTCGATGCGGGCGCGGATGCCGTGTCGGGCCGCATCGTCGTGCCGCTGGGACCACGCCCGACCGATTACGAACGCGACGCCGCCGGACTCGCCAGCGCCGAATTCGCGACGGCGAACACCTTCGTCACGCGCGCCGCACTCGAACGTACGGGCGGCTTCGATGCGCGCTTTACGGCGGCGTGGCGCGAGGATTCGGATCTGCAATTCGCGCTGATGAAGGCGGGACTCGTCATCGCGCGTGCGGAAGACGCAACCGTGCTGCATCCGGTGCGCCCTGCGCGCTGGGGCGTGAGCATATCGCAGCAGAAGAAGAGCCAGTTCGATGCACTGCTCTACAAAAAGTATCCCGCGATGTTTCGCACGCGCATCCGCCGCAATCCGCCGCTTTTGTACTACGCGATGCTCGCGGCGCTCGTCGTTGCGATCGGATCGTTCGCAGCACACGCGCCGCGCACCGGGTCGCTCGCATTGCTTGCCTGGGCCGCGATGACCATATGGTTCAGTATGCAACGATTGAAGACGACTGCGCGCACGCCGTCGCACGTCGCGGAAATGCTGTGGACGTCGGCGATCATTCCGTATCTGTCGATCTACTGGCGCATACGCGGCGCGTTCAAGTTCAGGGTCTTCTTTCTATGAACGTCGAGCGCATCGTCATCTTTCGCGCATTGCAGCTCGGGGACATGTTGTGCGCCGTGCCTGCGTTGCGTGCATTGCGCCGCGCCTATCCGCAAGCACATATCGCGCTTATCGGTCTGCCTTGGGCGGCGAGTTTCGTCGAACGATACGCGCATCTCGTCGATGAACTTATCGTGTTTCCCGGCGCTATCGGTTTTCCCGAGCAGCAGGAAACAGATGCACATCTGCCTCGTTTTCATCAAGCGATGCGCGCACGTCGCTTCGATCTCGCGATTCAACTGCATGGAAGCGGCGGCGTGGCGAACGATATCGTCGAAGGCATCGGCGCGCGTCTGAACGCGGGCTTTCTGAAGCCGGACGAAGCCATGCGTAAAGGCGTCTTCATGCCATGGCCCGACGATCTGCCCGAATCCGCGCGATACACCGCGCTCATGCAGCGGCTCGGCATCGACGCAGGCGATCTCGATCTCGAGATTCCGCTGACCGATGCCGACAATCGCGAATGCGATGCGCTGATCGAAGCGTGCGCGCTCGATAGCGAGCGGCTCGTGCTCGTGCATCCGGGCGCGCAGCTGCCTTCCCGTCGATGGCCCGTCGAGCGCTTCGCCGACGTGGCGCGCGCGTTGTCGCGGCGCGGCTGGCAAGTCGCCGTCACAGGCAGCGCGGGTGAAGCCTCGTTGACGGCGTGCGTTGCGCAAGGTGCCGGCATCGATCTCGCCGGCCGCACGTCGCTCGGCTCGCTCGCGGCGCTCGTCGCGAAGGCGCGGCTCATCGTATGCAACGACACGGGGCTTTCGCATGTCGCCGCAGCGATGCGCACGCCGAGTGTCGTCGTCGCGTCGGGCAGCGATACACGTCGCTGGGCGCCGCTCGATCACGCGCGTCATCGCGTGCTCGCGGACTGGCCCTCGTGCCGTCCGTGCGCGTTTCGCGAGTGTCCTTACGGTCATGAATGCGCGGTGAACATAAGCGTGCAATCCGTGATCGACACGGCATTCGCCCAGCTTGAATCGACCGTCCGAGAGGAGACGCTTCTTCATGCCCACGACTAGTTCCCGGCGTCTGCGCGTGCTTACCTGGCATATTCACGGCAATTATCTTTACTATCTGAGCCAGGCGCCGCACGACTTCTATCTCGTCACGCGCCCCGGTTATCCGCCGGGCTATGCGGGCACGGCGGGTGCGTTGCCCTTCGGCCCGAACGTGCATGAAATTCCGGCGAGCGAAGTGCAGTCGCAATCCTTCGATGTCGTGCTCTTTCAGCACAAGCGTCAATGGGACGACGACCGCATCAATCTGCTGAGCGACGCGCAACGCCGGCTGCCGCGCGTCTACATCGAGCACGATCCGCCGCAGGAAAACCCCTTCGAACAGAAGCACTGGGTGCAGGAACGCGACACGCTGCTCGTGCACGTCACGCACTTCAACAAGCTGATGTGGGACAGCGGCGAAACGCCGACGCGCGTCATCGAACACGGCGTGATCGTGCCCGAAGGCGTGCGCTATAGCGGCGAACTCGAACGCGGCATCGCGGTGATCAATCATCTGCGCCAGCGCGGCAGGCGGCTCGGCAACGATGTCTATGCACAAGCGGCCGCGCGCGTGCCGCTCGATCTCGTCGGCATGGATGCGCAGTCGGCGGGCGGCATCGGCGAGATCGGCAACCTGGAGCTTGCGGCGTTCAGCGCGCGCTATCGCTTCTTCTTCAATCCGATTCGCTGGACGAGCCTCGGGCTCGCCATCGTCGAAGCGATGACGATCGGCATGCCGATCATCGGTCTCGCGACGACCGAACTCGCCACCGTGATCCGCAACGGCGAAAGCGGCTACGTGCATACCGACACGCAGGCGCTCATCGACGCGATGCAGCACCTGCTGCGCGATCCCGCCGAAGCGCGGCGTCTCGGCGAAGGCGCGCGGCGCACGGCGCTCGAACGATTCAATATCGCGCGCTTCGCCCGCGACTGGGACGAAACGCTGCGCTTCGTATGCAGTTAGCACACACATCGAAAGGATGAAGGCGACATGAGAGAAGCCTATAGAAAGCGAATTCTGGTGACGGGCGGCGCGGGCTTTCTCGGCTCGCATCTGTGCGAGCGGCTGCTCGCGCTCGGGCACGATGTGCTGTGTGTCGATAACTTCTACACCGGCACGAAGGACAACATCGCGCATCTGCTCGACAGCCCGAATTTCGAACTGATGCGGCACGATGTGACATTTCCGCTTTACGTCGAAGTGGACGAGATTTACAACCTCGCCTGCCCCGCTTCGCCGATTCATTACCAGCACGATCCGGTGCAGACGACGAAGACCAGCGTGCACGGCGCGATCAACATGCTCGGGCTTGCGAAGCGCGTGCATGCGCGCATCTTCCAGGCATCGACGAGCGAAGTGTATGGCGACGCGCATGTGCATCCGCAACAGGAAGCGTACTGGGGCAACGTGAATCCGATCGGTCCGCGCTCGTGTTACGACGAAGGCAAGCGCTGCGCCGAAACGCTCTTCATGGATTATCGGCGGCAGCACGGACTGTCGATCAAGATCGCGCGCATCTTCAACACGTACGGGCCGCGCATGCATCCGTCGGACGGACGCGTGATCTCGAACTTCATGATGCAGGCGCTCTCGGGCGAGCCGATCACCGTGTACGGCGAAGGCTCGCAGACGCGCTCCTTCTGCTATGTCGACGATATGGTCGACGCATTCATCCGCCTGATGGACACGCCCGATGAACTCACCGGACCCGTCAATCTCGGCAATCCGCACGAGCTTTCGATGCTCGAGATCGCGCGGCGCATCATCGAATTGACGGGATCGTCATCGGAGATCGTGTTCAAGCCTTTGCCGATGGACGATCCGTGGCATCGTCAGCCGGATATCGCGCTCGCACGCGATGCCCTCGGCTGGACACCGACGACGCCTCTCGACGAAGGCCTGCGTCGCACGGCGCAGCATTTCCGTGGCGTCATCGAGGCGATGCAGGGACGTCACGCGCTCACTATCGCCACGTCAGGTTGATGCTTCCGTTCAACGGCGCAGCATTGCATCGGTCACATTCGAACGCGCGCTCGCGCCGCCCTCATCGAAGCGATGTGCGCGCCGTCACGTCGCCGATCGTCGCGATCAGCTTCGGCGCGGCGACCGGCTTCGTCAGATGCGCCTGAAAGCCCGCGGCCTGTGCGCGCGAACGTGCATCCGCCTGCGTGTGTCCCGTCAGCGCGATCGCGGGCATGCGTTCGGACAGCGACGCGCCGCGGCGCGACTCTTCCTCGCGAATGAGTCGCAGCACGTCGTAGCCGTTCTGTTCGCCGCCTAGCACGATGTCGCACAGAAGCGCATCCGGCCACTGCGCGCCGGGCAGTTCGCGCAGACGCGCAAGCGCTTCATCGCCCGATGCGCAAGACATGACGCGCGCGCCCACCGATTCGAGCACGGCTTCGAGCGCATCGCGCGCGTCTTCCTGATCGTCGAGCACCATCACGGTGATGCCGGCCAATGCATCGTCATGCGTGGCTTCGGACGCTTGCGGATCGTCGAGCACGGGACGCAGCGGCATCGTCGCGACATACGCGACATGCTCGTCGATATAGCGCACCGTGAAGCCGCCGCCCATTTCGTTCAATGCGGATTCGAGCCGCCGCATCTGCTGCGAAGACAGATCGGCGGGACTCGCGCGCTGACCGATCACCGTGAGATTCGCGTGATTGTCTTCGCGGAACACGCGCAGTTCGATGCGCTCGCCGCGCGCCGCCGAGCTCATGTGCGAACGGCACAGATCGGCCACGATCTGCTGCAGCACGCTGGCATCGCCCGAGACGCGCAAACCCGGATCGCTGATGACCGTGTAGAGATTCACGCCGCGCGTGACGATCTCGTCGTGCAGCGCATCGACCACGCCTGCGACGAGCGCATCCAGTCCGAGCGCCGTCGCGGACACCTTGCGTTGCGCGTGCTTCAGCTCGCCCTGCTGCCATTGCAGCGACCACATGCGCGCGTACACGCCATCGCGCGCGAGCAGTTCGTCGTGCTGTCCCTGCTCGACGATGCGTCCATGCTCCATCACGAGAATCCAGTCGGCATCGACGACAGTGGACAGCCGGTGCGCGATGACGATCGACGTGCGGCCCTCCGCGAGCCTGTCGAGCTCGTTCTGGATCGCGCGTTCGGAGCGCGTATCGAGCGCGGACGTCGCTTCGTCGAACACGATGATGCGCGGATTCTTGAGTATCGCCCGCGCAATCGCGATGCGCTGACGCTCGCCGCCGGAGAGCCGCACGCCGCGCTCGCCGACGCGCGTCTCGTAGTCGTCCGGCAGACGCTCGATGAAGCCGTCGAGTTGCGCCGCGCGGGCCGCCCGCGCGATGTCCGCGCGCGTCGCGCCGGGACGCCCATAGCCGATGTTGTAGGCGATCGTGTCGTTGAAGAGCACGGTGTCCTGCGGCACGATGCCGATGGTCGCGCGCAGGCTGTTCTGCGTGACCTGCGAGATGTCCTGACCGTCGATGCGTATCGCGCCCGCCGTCGGCTCGTAGAGCCTGAACAGCAGCTTCACGAGCGTCGACTTGCCCGATCCGCTGCCGCCGACGACCGCGAGCTTCTTGCCCGGATGCGCGCGAAAATCGACATCGCGCAAAATCTGCCGCGCCGGATCGTAACCGAACTCGACATGATCGAACTCGATCTCGCCCGCCGTCACGACGAGCGGCTTCGCGTGCGCTTCATCGACATCCTCGCGCACGCGGCCGCGCGACAGCAGAATGTTGAACATGCGCTCGACGTTGACCATCGCGTCGTTGGTCTCGCGAAACACGAAGCCGAGCGTGTTGAGCGGATTGCACACCTGCACGATATACGCGTTGACGAGCACGAGATCGCCCACGCTCATCGTGCCCGCGACGACGTGTTGCGCCGCGCGCAACATCACCGCCGCAATGCCGATCGTGATGATCGTGCTCTGCCCGACATGCAGCAGCGTGAGCGCGCGCTGATTGGCGATGCGCGCATGCACCCACTGCTCCAGCACGCTCGAAAGACGCCGCGTTTCGATGCTTTCGCTCGCGAAGAACTTCACCGTTTCGTAGTTGAGCAGGCTGTCGACGAGACGGCCGTCCGATTGTGCTTCGAGGCCGTTCACCGCGCGCTGGAAGCGCATGCGAAAGCGCGTGAAGATGACCGTCCACACCGAATACAGCACGAACGTCGCGCCGATGATCGCCATGAATTCCAGCGAATACGCATGCACCATGACGGCGACGATCGTGCCGATCTCGATCATCACCGGCACGATCGTGAAGAGCGATGTGCCGAGCAAAAAGCCGATGCCGTCCGCGCCCTTCTGCACGTCGCGCACGACCGCGCCGGTTTCGCGCCGCGCATGAAAGCGCGCGCCGAGCGCATGAAGATGCGCGAACGTGCGCTCGGTGAACGACGCGACCGTGCGCTGCGTGACGATGCTGAAGACGACGTCGCGCGCTTCGTTGAGCACATCGCCGAGATAGCGCAGCAGCACGTAGGCGAGGACGAGAAAGACCGGAAAGACGACGCTCGATGCGGGATGGCTGAACTCGTCGATGACGCGCTTGAGCATCAGCGGCACCCCGACCACCGCGAGCCGCGCGCCGATCATCAGCGCGACCGCCGCGGCGGTCTGATAGCGCCAGGCCCACACCGCGCGCCACAGATCGGCGCCGATGCGCCTGCGCACACGCGCGCGCTCCTGATCCTCCGTTACGCGGGCCGTCACTCCTTCCAGTCCTTGCGCTTGCCCGCGCCGGGACTCGATGCGCCCTTCGTCGCGGATTGCGCGTTGTTCTTCTGCACGCGCTCTTCTTCCATGCGGCTAAGCGTGGCCGGGTCCGTGCCCGACTGGCCCGCGGCGCCCGCGCCGCCGGCGACACCCGCGGATTTCCCGGACGCCTGGTTTCCCGATGTGGAATGGCCTGGCGGCGCACCGTTTTGCTGGGCGTTTGCGAGCGTGACGCCCGACAGCGAGACGCACGCGAGCGTGTGGATCATTCCCGATCGTAATTTGCGATTCATGGCGTTCTTCCTGCAACAGGGAGTGGTCGGCACTGGTGTGTCGATCAGCAACCCGTGCGCCCGGGACCGCGATGACGGACCGAATGGGAAGCGTCAAAGGGCCTGAATCCAGCATGAACCCACGTCATCATCGGGGCGCCCGAAGTCTTGTCCGACAGCGAATCGATATCGCCGGAGGCATCTCAGGCTGTTTTGCAATTCGTGAAGCAATGCCATGCACTCTTTACTATTGCAACCGATCTGTCGTAGACGAATCTGACGCCATTCCTGTTCGGAAACTCTACGCTCGAATTGCGTGAGCGTGAGGTCGATCCTCGAGAGAGTCTGCCTATCCATCTTGTCGTAGTGGGATTGAGATCGAAAAGACTCGACCCAGTACGTTTGCAGGCAATTGCCTTCAATGAGCCTTGCGCGCCGCCTCTTCCAGCCGCAAGGACGATTCGAGAACTTCGCTCGAAGACGTGACGAATTCGCGTGCCCATTGCGTGGCGGCGCGCTCGGCGGCGCTCCGTGTTCCATACGCCAAGTTGGTCGGAAAGGTCGCTTTGGGCACTTCGTCGTGCTTTCGATAATCTCGCTGGCGCGAGAACTGTGCGATCGCGGTCCAGCCGTCATCCGGTACGTGTTCTGGAATGATCTCGACAAAAAAACCGCTCATGGAGTACATGATGTCCTTCGTTTAAAAGCACATCTGCTGATGCGAGGTCCGAACGCCCGGAGAAACGCCCGACCGCTCGAGCGCTGCCTTGCCGCGCCGCTTTCGACGGCCACGCAATGCACGTTTTTCCAGACATGCGATGTAAATCAGGCATTCGGATAGCTTAGCCCTTATCGAGCAAATATCGGACCGCGACGCCTAAAAAATCACGCGCATTTCATGATGTGGTTATAGGAAAGCATTCGATTGAATGCGCCGCTTTCTTGGCCGCATCCCGGGCAACATCCGGTAAGAGGCGCGTAACCCAATGCGCGTCGTGCCTTCATAGACTGTGCGCTTTCGATAACCCGCTTCGAACGCACATGCGCCCGGCTCTCACCATCGATTCGCTCGCGAGCTTCCGGCTTAGCGAAGACGGCGGCTATCTCGTCGTCGACGCGCGCTCGGGCTCGTCGGTCGCATTGCATTGCTCCGTCATGCACGAGTTGATCGCCGCGCTCGCGCACGCCATCGCGTGCTCGGAAAGAATCCGCAAGAAAAATCGCGCGGCCAAATTCACGATGCATTGCGCAGGCTGGGAAGTCGCGCTCGATGCGGATGGCACCGGCGCGCTGATTCTCTCCTTCGTCCTTCAGGGCGGCGCGCAGCTCTCCTTTCGCATACGCCGCGAAAGCGCGCTGCAGATCCATGAAGTCATCGGCGCGGCGACCGGCCAGTCCCTGCCTGCCATCGGCGATGCACCGATCCAGTAAGCCCGCGCCGCTCTCTCCACTTTTCCCGATTCCCGCATGAAGCATCACATCTATCGCTCGCTCGCAGTCGCGGCGGGCGCCCTCGTCAGCGCGCACGCGCATGCCGGCAGCAGCTTCATCGTGCGCGACATTCGCGTGGAAGGCGTGAGCCGCGTCGATCCGTCGACGGTCTTCGCCAATCTCAAGATACGGCGCGGCGACACCTTCACCGAGACGGGAGCCACCGATGCGATCCGCGCGCTCTACGACACCGGCCTCTTCACCGACGTGAGCGTGTCGACCGAAGGCGACGTGCTCGTCGTGCGCGTCGTCGAAGCGGCGGCCATCGCCGGCGTTCAGTTCGCGGGCGTGCATGAATTCGACAAGGACAATTTGTCGAAGGCGTTGAAATCGGTCGGACTCGCGCCGGGTCAGACCTACAACAAGGCGCTCGCGAACCGCGCGGAACAGGAACTCAAGCGCCAATATCTGATGCGCGGCTTTTACGCCGCCGAAGTCACGACCACGGTGACGCCGCTCGATCGCGGCCGCGTGCAACTGCTTTTCTCGGTCGCCGAAGGACCGAGCGCGAAGATCAGGCAGATCAATTTTCTCGGCAACACCGCGTTCGATGAAAAGACGCTGCACGACGAGATGCAGCTCTCCACGCCCAACTGGTTTTCCTGGTACACGAAGAACGATCTTTATCAGAAGGAAAAGCTCACCGGCGATCTGCAAAACCTGCGCTCGTTCTATCTCGATCGCGGCTACCTCGAATTCAGCGTGGAATCGACGCAGGTTTCGATCTCGCCCGACAAGAAGGACATGTTTCTGACGATCATGCTGCACGAAGGCAAGCCTTACACCATCACGAGCGTGAAGCTCGCGGGCAATCTGCTCGGGCGCGATGCGGAATTGGCGCGGCTCGTGAGCATCGAGCCGGGCGAGCTGTTCTCGGCTAACAAGCTGCAGCAAGTGACGCAGACGCTCGTCGACAGGCTCGGCGGATACGGCTACGCCTTCGCGAGCGTGAACGCGCAGCCGGACATCGATCAGGCGCATCACACGGTCGCGCTCACGTTGCAGGTCGATCCGGGCAAGCGCGTGTATGTGCGCCGCGTCGAAGTGATCGGCAATACGCGCACGCGCGATGAAGTCGTGCGCCGTGAAATGCGCCAGTTCGAAAGCGCATGGTTCGACAGTCAGGCGCTCAAGCTCTCGAAAGACCGCATCAGCCGTCTCGGCTATTTCACCGATGTCGATGTGACGACCGTGCCCATCGAAGGCGATCCGGATCAGGTCGACGTTCAGATGAAAGTGACAGAGAAACCGACAGGGGCGATCACGCTCGGCGCGGGCTTTTCATCGACGGACAAGGTCGTGCTGTCCGCCGGCGTCACGCAGGACAACGTGTTCGGCTCGGGCACGAGTCTCGGCGTGAACGTCAATACGGCGAAGACGTATCGCACGCTGAGCATCACGCAGACGGACCCGTACTTCACCGTCGACGGCATTCAGCGCATCACCGATGCGTATTACCGGACGACGTATCCGCTCTACTATTCGAGCGATTCGAGCTTTCGTATCGTGAGCATGGGCGTCGACACGAAGTTCGGCATTCCGTTCTCCGAGTCGGACATGGTGTACTTCGGCGCGGGCGTCGAGCAGGATCGCTTCAATACCGATTCGGATACGCCGCAATCGTATCTGGACTACGTGAGCGAGTTCGGCCGTGTGGTGAACAACGTGCCGCTCACGGCGAGCTGGAAGCGCGACCATCGCGACAGCGCGCTGGTGCCGAGCCGCGGCTATTATTTGCAGGCCAACGCGGAAGTGGGCACGCCGCTCGGCAACACCGAGTACTACAAGACCGATTTCACCGCGCAGTATTACCACTCGTTCTCGCGCGGCTTCGTGTTCGGCGTGAATCTTCAGGCGGGCTATGGCTCGGGTCTGGGTGGCAAGTCGTATCCGATCTTCAAGAATTACTACGCGGGCGGCATCGGTTCCGTGCGCGGCTACGAGTCGAGCTCGCTCGGTCCGCGCGACAAGACGACGAACGATCCGATCGGCGGCTCGAAGATGGTCGTCGCCAACATCGAGATGACGTTCCCGTTGCCGGGCACCGGCTACGACCGCACCTTGCGCGTGTTCACCTTCGTCGATGGCGGCAACGTCTGGGGCGACGAAGGCAACAGCACCGGATCGAACGGCCTGCGTTACAGCTACGGCATGGGCCTCGAATGGATTTCGCCGATCGGCCCGCTGAAGCTGAGCCTCGGTTTCCCGATCGTGCATCACAGCGGCGACACGTATCAGAAGTTCCAGTTTCAGATCGGCACCGCGTTTTAAGGCTCGTTACGTGAATCTCCGGCGAAGAGCCCGGCCCCGTCCGGGTTCGGCGATCTACGCATGAGCGGGCATGACCGCGCCGAGCTTCGCGCCATTCGGACTGAAGGCGTAGCCGCGCCCGCGTATCGTCTGAATGAGGCGCGGCTCTGCGGGATCGTCCTCGACGATCTGTCGCAAACGGCACACGAGCGCATCGACCGAGCGCTCGGACAGCGCGCAGCCCTGCTCGCTCAACTGACGGGTGAGGCGCAGGCGCGACATCACCGTCATCGGATTGCGCGCGAACAATGCGAGCAGTTCGATGAGCCTGTCGTGTACGTCGATGGCCACGCGCTTGCGCTTCAGCGTGCGCTTCGCCGGATCGAGCACGAAGTCGCCGAGGCGCAGCTTGCCGTCGCCGGGCGTGACCGGCAATGCACGCCCCGCGCGATGACGCAACAGATTGCGCATCCGCGAAAGAATCTCGCGCTCGTTGCAGGGCAGTTGCACGAAGTCGTCGGCGCCGAGATCGAGACAGGTGATGGCGTCCATCCAGCCGTGCGGCGCGCCGATGACGAGCACCGCGATATCCGGATGCAGCGTGCGCAGATCGCAGAGCACGGCTGCCGTGGGCGTGTCGGTCAGTTCGTTGCTGAGCAGGATCAGCGAAGGCTTCGTGTGCTCGATCTCGACGGCGAGCGTCTCTGCATTCGAGATCGTTCGCATCGCCGGGTAATAGCTCGAAAGAAATGCGCGCAGTTTTTGCCGAACGCCGTCATCCGGCTCGACGATGACGATGCGATGCGGCTCGTGCGTACCGGACATCATCGTTACGCCCTCCGCAGCTTCGGACGGCCGAGCGCGGCCGCATCGAGCGCGACGTGACGTTCGCCGTTGGCGTGCAGGCGCATGCGCTCGCGGATTTCCGGTTCCGTCGCGCTCACGTGCACCGCGATGAACGAGCGTTCGCCGCGAAAGTTGATCCATTCGACGACACGGCAGGACGCGCCCCACGGCTGCACGATCGGCGCGGAAAGGCGGCAGCCGCGCAGTTTCGTCGCGGGTTCGTCGGCGATCTGCGCTACATCGGCGGAACTTCGTCCGGGCCAGGACGGGCGCTTCATATCGGCCTCCTTTCGTTCGGTGCGTGGCATGGCGTAACTCCGTGGTTTTCCCTTGAGATTGCCAGCGACGTTAGCGATCAATGCCGCATCCAGCATGGAGAAAAAGTGGAGAAGTCGTGGAGATTCGCGAGGAAACTGCGTGACGAAGGCCGCATCAACTAGAATCGGCCGTCATTCAATCTGCCTGCCACGCGAAGGGTTCCTCATTGAAGTTTCGTTTTGGCATCGCCTCGAAGATCTTTCTGCTCGTGCTGGTCGCGTGTCTCGTCATCACGTTGACGATGGGCTACGCCGTGCGCGTCAGCTTCGAGAACGGCTTTCTGCATTACGTGCGCGAACGCGATGCGGGGCGCGAACGCGCCGTGATGGCGAAGGTCGCGAGCGAGTACGCCGCGCACGGCAACTGGGCGTTCCTGCGCGGCAACGACGATGCATGGCTCGCGCTGCTCGACGACGCACAGGAGCAGTTCGTGCGGCGCGAGATCGAAGACATGCGCGCGACCGTGCCGAGCGCGTGGCGCAGCTTTCCGGGCAGCGGGAGCGTGGCGCGCATCCTCGGGCCGCTCGGCGAGCCGTGGCACGGTCCGCACTGGGGCATGCGTCCTTCGAACGCGTTGCCGAACCCGTCGCCTTTCGCGCCGCCTGAATCCGCACGTCTGCGCGATTCGCTGAATACAGCGCCCGAAATCGAATCGCCGGATCGCGTGCGCGGGCATAGACGGGAACGTCCGCCTGCCGCGCTGTTCGATGCGGATCGCGCGCTCGTCGCATCCACCAACGAGCCGCCGCCGCCGGATGCGCCCGCGTCGCCCGTGCGCGTGCATGGCAAGATCGTCGGCTGGCTCGCAACCGCCGGGCCGACGCCGCTCACCGACGCCGCCGACATCGCGTTTCAGGCGCAGCAGATGCGCGCGACCTGGCAGATCGGCGGCGTCGCCGTGATACTCGCCGCCGTCGTCGCGATGGTGCTCGCGCGCCTCGTGCTCGTGCCGGTGCGCCGCGTGATGGCCGCGACGCATCGGCTCGCGAGCGGTGACTATTCGATTCGCGTGCCCGCGAAGAATCGCGACGAGCTCGACAAGCTCGCATCGGACTTCAACTCGCTCGCCGATTCCCTGGAGCGCGCGGAACGTTGCCGGCGCGAGTTCATCGCGGACGTGTCGCACGAATTGCGCACGCCGCTCGCCGTGCTGCGCAGCGAACTCGAAGCGATCGAAGACGGCGTGCATGTATTCGATGCCGCATCGCTCGCCTCGCTGCAGACGGAAGTCGCGGCGCTGAACAAGCTCATCGAAGACCTGTACGACCTGTCGCTGAGCGATGTCGGCATGCTGCGCTATCGCAAGGCGCCCGCGCAGGTGAACGCGCTCACGCGCGCGTCCGTCGATGCGATGCGTCAGTCGTTCCGCGCGAAGCGGCTCGCCATCGATGTCGAATGCAGCAATGCGCTCGCCTCCGCCGATGTCGATGTCGACGCCGCGCGTTTCGTGCAATTGCTGAAGAACCTGCTGCAGAATTCCCTGCGCTACACGGATCCGAACGGGCGCGTGCGCGTCGCGCTCGCGGGCGCACCCGACGACTGGACGCTCAACGTGCAGGACTCGTCGCCGGGCGTGCCGACGTCCGCGCTGCCGCATCTCTTCGACCGTTTCTATCGCGTCGACGAATCGCGCAGCCGGCAAAGCGGCGGCGCGGGACTCGGGCTCTCGCTATGCAAGGCGATCGTCACGGCGCATGGCGGCAGCATCCGCGCGGACGATTCGGCGCACGGCGGCGTGTCGATCACCGCGCGCTTTCCTTCCCACCGCGAGTAAGCGATGCCCGTAACTTCTCCCGCCCATGTCCTGATCGTCGAGGACGAGCCGAAGCTGGCCGCCGTGCTCGCCGACTATCTGCGCGTCGCGGGTTACATCGTGACGACGCTCGCCGATGGCGCGCAGGTCATCCCGTTCGTGCGTCAAACGCCGCCTTCGCTGATGCTGCTCGACCTGATGTTGCCGGGCCGCGGCGGACTCGATATCTGCCGCGAATTGCGGACGTTTTCGGAGCTGCCGGTCATCATCCTGACGGCGCGCATCGACGAGATCGATCGTCTGCTCGGACTCGAAACCGGCGCGGACGACTACGTGTGCAAGCCGTTCAGCCCGCGTGAAGTGGTCGCGCGCGTGAAGGCGATCTTGCGTCGCGCGGGCGGCGCGAACGCAACCGCGATCGGTACGGCGGCCAGTGCCCTGCAAATCGATCCGCAGTTTCATCGCGTGACGCTCGACGGCCACGAACTGCGCCTCACGCCGATCGAATTCCGATTGCTGCATCTGCTGCATGTGTCGATGGGCCGAATACTGCCGCGCTCGTTTCTGCTCGATAACGTCTACGCGGATCATCGCGTGGTGACGGATCGCACGATCGACAGCCACATCAAGAATCTGCGCCGCAAGCTGCAGGACGTCCGGCCCGAGGGCGAGATCATCGTCTCGGTCTACGGCGTCGGATACAAGCTCGAAATCTGAGCGAACGTTCAGTTCGATGCGGGCATCGTCACGCGCGCGATCAGGCCCGAAGGCTCGCGATTGATGAGCGCGAGCGTGCCGCCGTGCGAACGCACGATGTCATCGACGATCGACAGCCCGAGGCCCACGCTGCCGGGCCGCTGCGCGCGCGCCGGGTCCAGGCGCACGAACGGCTCGATCACGTCCTGAAGGCGATCGGCGGGAATGCCCGGCCCGTCGTCGGTCACGTCGATCACCACGTTGCCTGCATCGAGCGCCGCCGTCACGACGATCTCCGTGCCGAAGTGAATGGCGTTGTCGATGAGATTCGTGAGCACGCGCTGGATCGCATCCGGCTTGCAGAAGAACGGAATCTGATCCGGCCCGTCGTAGCGGATCGCCGCGCCCGACTCCGCGTATTCGTCGCATAGCGTGCCGAGCAGCGCGCCGAGATCGAGCCACTCTTTTTTCTCCGCGCCCGCATCGCTCGTGAGGAATGCGAGGGCGGAACTCACCATTGTCTGCATCAGATCGATGTCGCGCAGCAGCTTGGCGCGCTCGATCTCTTTCTTCTCGGCGTCGAGCTGCAGGCGCATGCGCGTGAGCGGCGTGCGCAGATCGTGGCTGATCGCGGCGAGCATGCGCGTGCGGCTTTGCATCGAGCGCGCGATGCGTTCCTGCATGCGGTTGAACGCATGCGCGGCGCGGCGGATTTCGAGCGGTCCTTCTTCATCGATCGGCGCAACGGTGATGTCGCGGCCGAACGCATCGGCTTTCTCGGACAATCGCCGCAACGGGCGAATCACGCGCGACACCGCCCACGCCGACAATCCCGCGACGCCCACGCACAGAAACGCGAGCGCGCCGAAGAACGGAATCGTGAAGCGATCGGGCTCGCGTTCGTTGCGGTCGGTGCGAATCTCCAGCGTGCGCTGGCCGAGGGGAATCAGCACTTGAAGATTCTGCGTCGGCTGACGCGCATCGCACGTTCGCACCGTCAGCGCCGCGCCCGCGTGCAGTTCCGCTCTGAGCGCGGCTTCGAGATCGTGCGTGTCGAGCGTCGAGCCTTTGCAGATGACGGCATCGTCGACGAGCTTCGCCGTCATGCGCGCGCGACCGGCGGCGGCCAGCACGCGCACGCGGTCCGCGTCGGGCGTCGCGCTCAGCATGTCCACCAGCGCGACGATGCGATACGACGTCTGCCACGGCCACGGCGGGCTCGGCGGCGCGCCGGGATAGAACAGCAACACGATGAAGAGCAACAGCGTCGCCGCCGACGAGCCCGCGACGATCGCGAGAATCTGCCCGAGCGTGGTCGCGAAAACGCGCGGCATCAGGCGGCGCATCACTGGGCGGTCACTTCGGGCTGGAACGCGTAACCGTCGGCGCGCACGGTCCGGATCGGATCATCGAGCGGATCGTCGCCCGCGAGCTTGCGGCGCAGCCGGCTCACGAGCAGATCGACGGAGCGCGTCGCGATCGGGAAGTTTTTGCCGCGCGTGAGACGGATGAGTTCTTCGCGCGATAGCACTTGCCGCGGATGCTGGCACAGTACGAGCAGCAAGTCGGTTTCGGCGCCCGTCAACGGCACGCGCAAGCCGGCGGGCGAGCGTAGAAAGCGCCGGTACGGATAGAACGTGAAGCCGGAGAACGTCATCACGATTTCGCTTGCCGGCGCGCGCGCGGCGGCCTCGTTCGTCTGGCCGCGGCGCAACACGACGCGGATGCGCGCGAGCAGCTCGCGCAGATCGAAGGGCTTCGACACGTAATCGTCCGCGCCGAGTTCGAGGCCGACGACCTTGTCGGTCGGTTCGGACAGCGCGGTCAGCATGATGATGGGCGGCCCGCCCGATGCACGCACGCGACGGCAGAAGCTCAGGCCGTCTTCGCCGGGCAGCATCACGTCGAGCAGCACGAGGTCGAAGCCGCCGCGCGCGAGCAGTTCGTGTCCGGCTTCCGCGCTTCCGGCGACCTGCACGCGAAAGCCCTTGCCGCGCAGATAATCCGCGAGCGATTCGCTGATTTCCGGGTCGTCTTCCACGAGCAGCAGTTGAGATTCGTTCACTTCGTTGCACCGGTTCGAGAGCGGGCGGCGTCGCGCCTCAAGACGAGATTGTCCATCAATCCGGACCTGAACTTGATGTCAATCCGGACACACTCAGCCATCTTACTCAGTACGCGGATGTCGCGCGCAGACCACAACGTCCTTCCGATTCGCACAAGGCATTACCGCAGGTAATCGCGATTCGCGCCGCATTGCGGCATCGCGCGCACGCGAACGCATTGATGCTCAAGGGATTCCTCTTTCGCTGTGCTCCGCAGGCGCACGCGTTACACAACATTCGGTAACTCGCGTCCAACGAAAGCACGTCATGTGCCGTGATTTAATCCGCCGTCCGATGCGTCGACCGATCGATCGGAAAGAACCTCAAGCTCTCTTGGAGATACCACAGTGAAGAAATCCCTATTCACGCTGAGCGCGCTGGCCGCGCTCGGCACCGTCGCCGGCACGGCGCACGCGCAAAGCAGCGTGACGCTCTATGGCCTCATCGACGCGGGCCTCACCTACACGAACAATCAGGGCGGCGCGCATAACGTTCAGGCGACGAGCGGCGCCGTCAACGGCAGCCGCTGGGGCCTGCGCGGAACCGAAGATCTCGGCGGCGGCCTGAAGGCGATCTTCACCCTCGAAAGCGGCTTCAGCATCATGAACGGCAAGCTCGGCCAAGGCGGACGCGAGTTCGGCCGTCAGGCGTTCGTCGGACTGTCGAGCGATCGCGCGGGCGCACTCACGCTCGGCCGTCAGTACGATTCCGTCGTCGATTATCTCGGCCCGCTCGCACTCACGGGCACGCAATACGGCGGCACGCAGGCCGCGCATCCGTTCGACAACGACAACCTCGACAACTCGTTCCGCGTCAGCAACTCCGTGAAGTACCAGAGCCTGAACTACGGCGGCTTCAAGTTCGGCGGCCTGTATGGCTTCTCGAACGATGCGGGCGGCTTCGCGACGAATCGCGCGTATAGCGTGGGCGCATCGTACAACTACGGTCCGTTGAACGTAGCGGCGAGCTACATGCAGCTGAACAACGCGGGCGCGACGCTGAATTCGAGCGGCGCAGTCAGCGATGACGCCACGTTCAGCGCAAGCCGTCAGCGCACGTTCGGCGCGGGCCTGAGCTACACGTTCGGCGCGGCGCAAGCGGGCTTCGTCTTCACGCAGACGCGACTCGACGGCGCGACGGGCATCGGCGCATCGGCATCGGGCACGACCAACGGCATCACGCTCGATGGCGGCAGCGCGCGCTTCACCAACTACGAAGTGAACGGCCGCTACAACCTGACGCCCGCGTGGTCGGTGTCGGGCGCGTACACCTTCACCGACGGCCATCTCGAAGGCGTCGATCCGAAGTGGAATCAGTTCAGCCTGCAAACGGCGTACGCGCTGTCCAAGCGCACCGACGTGTATCTGCAAGGCGTGTATCAGCACGTGAGCGATACGGGCGATTCGGGCATCACGGCGGCGATCAACGGACTGTCGGCATCGTCGACGAACAGCCAGGTCTCGGCGACCGTGGGCTTGCGTCACCGCTTCTGATCGAAGCGTGAGCGAACGGCGGACGCGTATGTCCGCCGTTTTTGCGTCGCATGGGTTGCGGCGTTACTGATCGTCCCAGCGCGCGACGGTCTGTTCCTGAACGCCGAGCCCTTCGACGGATAGCTTCATCACGTCGCCCGGTTTCAGGTATTGCTCGGGCTTCATGCCGAGGCCGACGCCCGGCGGCGTGCCCGTCGTGATGACATCGCCCGCTTCGAGCACGACGAACTGGCTGATGTACGAAACGAGCTTGCTGATCGGAAAGATCATGTCGGACGTCGATGAGTTCTGGATGCGCTTGCCGTTCAGTTCGAGCCACAGCGGCAGATTCTGCACGTCGCCGAGTTCATCGGGCGTGACGAGCCACGGACCGAGCGGACCGAAGGTGGGCGCCATCTTGCCTTTCACCCATTGACCGCCGTGTTCGAGCTGGAACGCGCGCTCGGACACGTCGTTGCAGACTTCGCGCGATCGATATCGCAGAGCGTGATGTGCGCGACGCCTGCATCCGCGAGCGATACCGCGATGGCCGCGCCCGCGCCGCCGCATCCGAGCACGAGCGCGCGCTTCGCTTTCACGTCGTGGCCCTTCGCGAGCAGGCCGCGCACGAAGCCTTCGCCGTCGAACATGTCGGCGTGCCAGCGGCCTTCGTCATCGCGACGCAAAGCGTTCGCCGCGCCGATGCGCCGTCCGCGCGAATGCACTTCATCGGCGATGGCGAGCGCACGTGTCTTGAACGGCGACGTCACGAGCAGGCCGTCGAGGTTCTTCAGGCGCAGCAGCGCGGGCAGAACCGCATCCATCTCGCTTGCCTCGATGTGCATCGGCACGAGCACCGCATCGATGCCCGCATCGGCGAACTTGCGCGTATAGACTTCGGGCGAGTGCACCTGCGCGATCGGATCGCCGATGATGCCGTACAAGCGCGTGCGCCCCGTGATCGACGCGGCGCTCATGCGCGGCTCCCGTACCACTCGGCGATGCGTTGCGAACGATGCCTACGTTCCCGGGCCACCGTTTCATCCTTGATGCCCATGAGTTGCGGCGCGAAGATGCGCGCATCCATCTCGTGCACGTCGGTGGCGATGGCTGGACGGAAATCCATCTGCGCGAAGACATCGCGTTCGATATCGATGCCCGGCGCGACTTCGATCAACTCCAGCCCTTTATCGCCGACACGAAACACCGCGCGCTCGGTGATGAACAACGCGGAATTGCCGCGCTCGTGCGCGAGCGGCGCGCTATAGCAGATCTGTTCGAGCGAACGCACGAACTTGCGATGCCTGCCTTCCTGCAGGATCCGCGTCTTGCCGTTCTCCCATTGCACGTCGAGCCCGCCCGCGGTGAGCGTGCCGCTGAAGATCACGCGCTTCGCGTTCTGGCTGATGTTGATGAACCCGCCGACGCCGACGATCTTGTCGCCGAAGCGGCTGATGTTCACGTTGCCGTGCGCGTCGACTTCCGCGAACGAGAGGAACGCGAGATCGAGACCGCCGCCATCGTAGAAGTCGAATTGCGACGGCTGCTCGATCATCGCGGCGAAGTTCTGCGCGCCGCCCGAATCGCGGCCTGTGATGGGCGCACCGCCGATCAGCCCTTGCTCGTTGGTGAGGATCACCGAGTCGAGCAGGTCTTCTTCCGCGGCGACGGTCGAGAGTCCCGTCGAAATGCCTGCGCCGAGATTGCACACGGCATGCGGATACAGCTCCATCGCCGCGCGCCGCACGATCAGTCTGACGCTGCTCCGGCTCGACGACGACGAAGTCCACGAGAATGCCGGGGATCTTCACTTGCTTGGGCGGCAGCGTGCCGCGCCGCGCCATGCGTTTCACCTGCACGACGACGATGCCGCCCGCGCGCCGCGTCGCCTGCGCCATCGCGAGCATTTCGCCGAGCACGGCTTCCTGTTCCATCGTGACGTTGCCGTCTTCGTCGGCGGTGGTGCCGCGCAGGAACGCGATATCGATCGGGAACGGCTTGAAGCGCAGCCATTCCTCGCCGTCGATATACATCAGCTCGACGAGCATCTCTTCCGTCGACGGACTCTGACGCGCGCCCTGCTGACGCGGATCGACGAACGTGCCGAGCCCGGTCTTCGTGATGAGGCCGGGACGCCCGCCCGCCATTTCGCGCATCAGTTGCGACCTTGACGACGAGGCCATTGGGACAAACCCAAAGGACGAGGTATCGACGGGGCACGCATCGATTTACAGGCTATGATCTGTTTTAATGCTTAACAACTCAGAGGCTGTAAAATGACATTACAGATCAAAACCTGTAGGAGCACGCGATGGACTATTCGCTGAAAACACTGAGCCAGCTCAGGCCGATCCTGATCGGCTTTCGCAAGGCGGCGGGCCTTACGCAAGCGGCGGTCGCGGCGCGTCTCGGCGTTACGCAGCAGACGTACGCGCAACTCGAAGCCAATCCGGCAGCAGTGAGCGTCGAACGTCTCTTCAAGGTTCTACGCGTGCTCGACGTGGAACTCGCGCTCACGCGAGCGGAAAAGGCGAGCGAAGCCGCGCCGATACACCCGCCGCCGCCCATCGCGGCCAAGGCCACCGCCGCGCGCCCGGCACGCAAGCGCGCCACGGCCGCCGCTGCGGCCTCGAAGAAACGGGAGAACTGGTAATCATGGCGCGCCGCACGCAATCCGGCCGACTCGACCTGTGGATGAACGGCCTGCCCGTCGGGCATTGGGAAACAGGCGCGGCCGGCGAACGCCTCGTCTATCGCGACGACTGGATCGCCGATCCTCAAGGCCGTCCGCTATCGCTGTCGCTGCCCTTCACGCCGGGCAATCAGCCGTGGCGCGGGCAAGTCGTCACCGACTTCTTCGACAATCTCCTGCCCGATAGCGAGCCGATCCGCCGCCGCATCGCCACGCGATTCCGCACCGGCGGCACGGCGCCGTTCCAGTTGCTCGCGCAGTTGGGCCGCGATTGCGTCGGCGCCCTTCAAATGCTGCCGCCCGGCGAAGCGCCCGTCGATCTCGACACCATAAAAGGCCGTGCGCTCACCGCATCGCAGATCGCGCGTCTGTTGCGCGAGACCACATCGGCGCCGCAACCCGGCCAGCACGAAACGGTCGACGACCTGCGCCTGTCCATCGCCGGGGCGCAGGAAAAGACCGCGCTTCTGCGTCACGGCAAGCGCTGGCTTCTGCCCGAAGGCAGCACGCCGACCACGCATATCTTCAAGCTGCCGCTCGGGCTCGTCGGCAACATGCGCGCCGACATGCGTACATCGGTCGAGAACGAATGGCTCTGCTCGAAGATCGTCGCGGCGTTCGGCCTGCCCATCGCGCGATGCGAAATGGAACGCTTCGACGATCAGAAGGTGCTCGTCGTCGAGCGCTTCGATCGCCGTCTGTCGAGCGACAAATCGTGGATCCTGCGCCTGCCGCAAGAGGACATGTGTCAGGCCACCGGCACGCCCGCGCTGCTCAAGTACGAGTCGGACGGCGGTCCCGGCATCGAACGAATCATGGAGGTGCTCGCCGGATCGACGCACGCCGCACAGGACCGTCTTCGCTTCTTTCGCACGCAGATGATCTTCTGGATACTCGCCGCCACCGATGGTCACGCGAAGAACTTCAGCATCGCGCATCTGCCCGGCAACCGGTATGAATCGACGCCGCTTTATGACGTGCTCTCGGCGCATCCGGTCATCGGTACGCGGGCCAATCAATTCGCCGCGCAACGCGTGCGCCTCGCGATGGCCGTGCGCAGCAAGAACGCGCACTATCTGATCGGCGAGATTCAGCGGCGGCACTGGATCGCGCAGGGGCGGCGCGTCGGCCTTGCCGCGAACGATGTCGAAACGATGATCGATGAACTCGGCGCGCGCACGCCGCACGTCATCGATGAAGTGGCCGCACGCTTGCCACGCGATTTCCCGATGGACGTCGCCGAGACGATCTTCGACGGCATGCGCCGCCTCGCGCGCAAGCTCGCATCGTGACGCGCGGCGTCACTTGCCCATGTACTTCTGCGCGAGCGCTTCGTAGAGCGGCGGTGCGAAAAGCTTCGACACCTGGCTCGCAATCAGCGCGGTGGCCATCAGCGACAGCACGAGCGCGTGACCGTTGATCATCTCGATGACGATCACGAACGCCGTGATCGGACTCTGCGTGACGGCGGCGAGATAGCCGACCATGCCGAGCGCGATCAGCATCGGCAATTCCATGTTGCCGAACACGAGATGCAGCGCATTGCCGATGCCCGCGCCGATCGCGAGCGACGGCGCGAAAAGTCCGCCCGGCGCGCCCGGCAGATACGACCCGACCATCGACGCCATTTTCAGCAACGGATAGCTCGCGCCGACTTCCGTGTGGCCTTCGAGCATGCCGCGCGCTTCCGCATAGCCGCTGCCGAAGGTATGGCCGCCCGCCACCACGCCGATGACCGCGATGACGAGCCCGCACGCCGCGCCGAACGCCACCGGATGCGTCTGACGCCAGCTCACGAGACGGCCCGGCATCCAGCGCTCCGTGTTGAGCAACAGCCAGCAGAAGATGCCGCCCGCGATGCCCGTCACCACGCCGAGCAAAACGACGGCGAGCGCGAGCGATTCGGGGAAGTGTCCGGTGAGATCGATCGTGCCGAAGTAGACGTAGTTGCCTTGCAGCGCCAGCGAAACGATGCCGGCAAAGATGATCGCCGTAATCAGCACGCCGCTCGTGCGCTGCTCGAAGCTGCGCGTGAGCTCTTCGATGGCGAACACCACGCCGGCGAGCGGCGCATTGAACGCCGCCGACAATCCCGCAGCCGCACCCGCGAGCGCGAGATTGCGTTCCAGCGCGCCGCCGCGCATGTTGCGCAAGCGTGTGGGATAGAAGCGGCGCAAGCTGAACATGAGCGCCGCGCCCACATGGATGGTCGGCCCTTCGCGTCCGATGGTGAAGCCGCCGAGAATCGACAGAAACGATATGGCGATCTTGCCGACGAGAATGCGCAGCGTGAGCAGGCGCGGCCCGAGCTCGCGCTTGTCGTGCAGCATCGCGATGACCTGCGGAATGCCGCTGCCTTCGGAGCCGGGAAAGAAGCGGCGCGTCAGCCAGACAGCGAGCGCGCCGATCGCGGGCGTGAGCAGCAGCGGCAACCACCAGTAGACGGCGACGACGCGCAGAAAAGCGTCGTACCCGAAGTCGATCAGCCGTGCATACATGACCGCGACGAGCCCGGTCGCGATCGCGCCGAGCCAGAACACGCCGTAATGCAGCCACAGTCTGCGCGCGCGCAGGATGGTGCGCCGGTCGATGAATCCAGGAATGTGCATCGGGGAAGCCGCCTAAAATTTAAGGCACATTGTGACATAAAAGTTGCATCACACTTCCTGCGGACCGAACACCCAGCCGAACGATCCATAGTGCGCCTTGTGTTCTGCAGCGAGCCTGAGCAGGCACCGCTCGCCCTTCGCGGTGAGGTGAACCTGCACTTGACGGCGATCGGTTTTGTCGGTTTTGCGCGTGACGAGTCCCGCCGTCTCGCATCGCGACACCAGCGCCGCGGTGCCGTTCGGCGCGGCCTGCAGCCGCTCCGCGAGCTCGCCCACGGTGGCCCAGCGCCGTTCGGGAAATCCGCGTACATGCAGAAGCAACTGGTACTGAAGCGTCGTGATGCCGGCCGCGTTGCAGACTTCCTCCGACACGCGCAGGAACTTGCGCAGCTCGTAACGGAAGCTCGACATCGCTTCCAGATCCTGCTTGTTGATGCTCGATGACATTGGCGATCCTGATTCGAGATTGGCTTGCTCGCGGATCATACGACGCCGGCTACCCGAACACGCGTCGCCACGCCACCCGAAGGCGCCGCGCGCGGTCCTCGAACAGATACGAAGCGAGCAGCGCGAGAAGCATGGAGACGGCGCCCGTCAGCACATGCTCGACGCAAGGCAGACGATAGTGGCCCGGATGCGCATACGCGTCGCCGATCGCGGTGAGCACGCCGACGAGCGCTGCATTACCGTACCGGTTTCCGTAGAGTTTCGCGGCGGGCGTGAAGGTCAGAAGCAGCGCGAGCAGTCCGGTCAGAAGGCCGGTCTTGAACGCCACCATCCAGTGCGCGGCGCTGGCGATATTGCCCCAGCTGCCGGGCATGCACGTCATGCATGCGCTCGTCGGCTGCCAGAAGCGTTGAACGAAGACCTTGATTCGACGCGTCCATTCGTTCCACATGATCGCCGTCCTCATCGACGCAGCGCGTCATCGATTGCTGCGAGCGCGTAAAGCAAGCCGCGCTTCCTGCCCTCTTGCGCGAGCCGCTGTAGCGCATCCGTCGACGCCGCTTTCCGGTCGCCCTTGCCATGCGCGACGAGCGCGCGCGCCCGCGCCACGACGAATGCCGAAAACGGCGATGGCTCGCGTCGCGCGTAATCTTCGAGCGCCGCAGCGTGATGCGCGGCCGCGTCCAGAAGTCCGCGATCGAGGCACGCGTCTATCGCGTCGCGCCGAAAGAGAAAGTGGTTGTGGCTCACCGCGCCGCTGGCGAGCAGAGCTTCGCCTTCCGCGAGCGCGCTGTCGAAGACCGCGACGTCGTCCGTCGAACGCGCCAGCACGCCGAGATACGCGGCGCCCAGATACGTCATGCCGGTCTCGCGGCTGATCGACAGCGCCTCTTCGATATCGTCGAGCGCGTCGCGCCGGCGTCCCGCGACACGATGCAATTCCGCGCGCAACGCGAGCGCCTCGCCTTCGAAGCGCCTCGATTTCAGTTCGCGCGCACAGCGCAGCGCCGGGCCGACATGCTCCCACGCGCGATCCCACTGCGCGAGATCGTGCAGGCAGTGAAACGCCGCATGATGCGCAACCGCGAGCGCCCGCAACTGCCCGACCTTCTCCGCCGCGGCCACGCTCGCGAGCGCCGCATCGAGCCCCGCGTTCGCCGCGCCCGCGAACCATGCGGTGATCGCGTGCATCGGCAGATTGGCGACTTCGATCCGTCCGAATCCGTGGCGCCGGCACAGCTCGATGCAGCGGCTGAAGGCGTCGTTCGCGCTGATCATCCGTCCGCGCATGTACTGCGCGTCGCCGATTCCGCCGAGCGCGGCGGCCTCCAGTTCCGCGTCGCCCGCTTGCTGCGCGAGCGCGAGGCTGCGTTCGTGTTCGCGCACGCAGCCTTCGATATCGCCGCGCGGAAAACACAGGTTGCCGCGCAGGAAATGGATGCGCGCTTCCTCGCGCAGCAGTCCTTGCGCGGTCGCGGCCGATGCGGCGCGATTCAGATCGGCCCACGCGCCATCGAGATCGTCGATGACGCGCTTCACCGTCGCGCGCCCGATCCACGCGTGACAGCGCGCCGTGTCGGTCGTGGCGAAGCCGAGCGCGGTTTCGAACGCCGCGAGCGCCGATGTCATGTCGCCCGCGTCGTGCAGGATCGTGCCGCGCAGGCATTCGAGCGCGGCGCGGTCGCTGTCCGCATCCGCGATTTCGAGCCCGCGCGCGACGAGCCGAAGCGCCGCTTCATGCCGATACGCCGACGCCTGCACGCGCGCCGCGTCGCAATAGGCGAGCGCCGCTGCGCGATCCGCGGCGCGATCGAGATGCTCGGCGCGCAGAACCGGATCGCGCTCGCCGAACCACTGCGCCGCGCGACGATGCAACGCGCGGCGACGGCTTTTCAGCAGCCCGTCGTAGATCGCGTCGCGGATCAGCGCGTGGTGGAAGATGAAGCCGGCGCCCTGGCGTCGCACCAGGCGATCCATCGACGGCGATTCGAGCGCGGCGCCCGCGCCGGTTTCATCGACGAGAAAATCGACTGCATCCTTCTCGACGAGCTGCCCGAGCACCGACGCCGCCTGCAAAGCGGTCTTGCCGGCGGAATCGAGCCGGTCGAGCCGCGCCTGCACGAGACTGCGCACCGAGCCGGGCACGCCGGATTCCGCGCCGTCCTGCGCGTGGTTCAGCAACTGTTCGAGAAACAGCGGATTGCCCGCCGCCCGCGCGATGCAGCGCTCCGCGAGATCCGCCGTCGCGCCGGGAAACGATTCGGCCATGACGCGCGCCTCGCTTGCGCTCAACGGTCCGAGATCGATGAGCGAATACGGCGCGCCGTGCGCGGCGTGCCAGGACGCGTCGAAGGTTTCGGATAACGGGCGCGCGGTCAGTACGAGCACGGCCGCGCAATCCGCCGCCGTCGCGGATAGCGCCGCGAGGTCCGCCAGCGTCGGCGCATCCGACCAGTGAATGTCTTCGACGGCAAGAAACCGCGGATGCCGGCCGCTCGCGCGACGAACGAGCCGCGCCACGACATCGCGCCGGCCGCGAACGCGCATCGCGTTGTCCATTGCCTCGAAGACCGTGCGATCCGCGAGCGGCATGGGCATGTCGAGCAGGTCTTCGAGAAAGAGCGCATCGCCTTCATCGATCGAACCGGCGGCGATCGCCTGGGCGATGCCCTGCCCTATCGTTGCGTCATCGTTCGGATCGTCGAGCGCGAGCAGTCCGCGCACGAGCGATTGAATCGCGCCTCGTCCGGTCGCCGCGCCGAAGTCGAGCACGAGCCCGCCGTGACAGACGAATCCCGCATCCCGCGCGGCGCTTTCGAACGCTTCGACGAGGCGCGTCTTGCCGATGCCCGCCTCGCCGCGCAGCACGATCGTGCGTCCATGGCCCGTCGCGCGGCACGAGCCGAGCACGGTCCGGAACGCGAGCAGATCTTCGCAGCGGCCGACCATCGGCCGGATCGGCGGCGCGTGTCGAATGCCGGCGATGCGCCATGCCGGAACCGGACCGGCGAATCCCTTGACGGACAGCGCGCCGCGTTCGACGCAATCGAGACGCTCGGCCAGATGACGCCGCACGGCCTCCGATATGAGGATTTCTCCCGTGCCGGCCGCGTCCGTGAGACGCGACGCGAGATTGACGGTGTCGCCGGTGACGGTGTACGCCCGATGCGTCGCGCTGCCCGTGCCGCTCGCGACGACCTCGCCGCCCGCAATGCCGATGTGCACGCAAACCGCGCGACCGAGCGCGCGCGACAGGCCGGGCATCGCATCGTCGATTGCGAGCGCGGCGCGCACTGCGCGTTCGGCATCGTTTCCATGCGAGACCGGCGCGCCGAAGACCGCCATCACCGAGTCGCCGACGTGCTTGTCGACATGGCCGCCATGCAGCTCCACGATGCGATCGACCTGCTCGAAGTATCGATCGAGCACGTCGAGCACTTCTTCCGCGTCGATTTCCCGGCTCATCTGCGTGAAGCCGCACAGGTCGGCGAAAAGCACGGCGACTTGCCGCCGCTCTCCTTCATCGCCCGGTTTGATGGACGCATGCGGCAGTCCGGCCAGCGCATGGAGCAGCTTGCGCCGATGCCCGACCGGCGCGACGCCGAGTTCCTTCAGGTCGTCGGTGGTGAGATTGCGCAGCACGTCGGCGTCGATGGCGTTCTCGCGAAACACCGGCTCGTACCGTTCCATTCCGAGGCTGCGCAGCCAGGCGGCGACGTCCACGATCTCTCCTGGGCGGAAGATCTGCTTCCACTCAAAAAGATAGCACGCAGCCGGACGCGCGCCATGGCTCTCACGCTCCGATCGACTGCAGCAACCGCGTGAGATCGCGCGGCTCGACGCGGATCAATCCGCCTTTCGGACTGTCGATGTCGGCGATCAGCGCGAGCGACAGCGCGACCGTCGCCGGAAGAATCGTGATGAGCAGCCCTTTGGTCAGCTTGCCCTTCGCGCCGTAGCCCTGCATCACGCAGCCGAGCAGCGCGATGATGATCATCAGATACCACGCGCCCAGCGGAATATGGTTGATGCGCGCTGCCTCCGAGTAGTCCTGCGAGTTCAGCACGTCGTTCATGCCGGCGACGACGAGCGCGCCGATGGGCGTCGGCTGATCCTTCGCCACTTGCGTCGCGAGCTGCCACAGCTCCGTTTCGACATTCGACGTATCGCGGACGATCGTCGCGAGCGCATCGGGCGCGCGCGTCGTGTAGTTCGCCAGTCTCAGCTTCGTATAGCGGAGCAGCGCGGACTTGATCTTCGCGCCGGTCGCGGCATCGACGAGATCGGCGCGCGCATATTCGGTGCCGATCGCGTTCGCCTCGCTTTCCTCCAGCGTCTTGCGCAAGTCGTAGCGATTCACCGCCATCGACAGGCTGAAGCCGACGAGCAGCGCAAGCAAGGTCAGCGTGGAAGTCTGGATGATGTTGAAGTCTTCGCGATCCTCCGGCGGCAGCACGGCGAAGCGCCGCAATACGTGCGCGCCGCACGCCACCGCGCCGATGAACAGCGCGAGCAGCACGACGAACAAACCTTCCGGATGATCGACTAAAACCGTCATCGGCGCTCCTTCAGCGCGCGTCGGCCACGGAAGATTCGGCGCTCGCGAGCATCGTCGCCAGCGTCGTTCCGGCGAGCGCCGGCGCGTCGACGTGAAAGAGCGCATCGCCGAGCGCCGCGCGCGCGCCGATCCGTCCGGCGAGCCATGCGCGCAAGCCCGCCTCCGGCATCACGACGATGTTGCTGCGCCGCGATACGTCGGTTGCGTCCTCGAAGTCCTGTGCATCCGCGAAGTTAAGGAAGTTGGCGTACTGCTGATTGATGTCGAGCGTCGCGCGCGTCGCCGGCTTCCACGCCGCGCCCGTCCCGCCCGATGGCGACGCGTCGGCCTGCGCCAGCGCATCGCCGACGACGCCCGACAGGCCCGTCGCCATGCCGGCGACCGCAACGTTCTTTAGAAAGACTCGACGCGCTTCTGCACCGGCTGGATGTTTCGGCTCGGACATCTCGTCTCCTGTCGGGGAATGCCGGAACGCGATGTATTCCGTCTCGGATCGCCTTTGCGATCCGCACTGAAACACACGCGTGAATAACGTCCATGTGTTGAACCGATACTGGAAAAGCGCTGGATCAACGGTGGATTAAATCTATCGTCCGAATGTTCGAATAGACGAGCGTTATGAAAGTCAATCCTCGCGCACGCGCGCCGTGATCGGAACGTGCGCGCTCGTGCGTGAAGATTCGCGCGACGCGCCGACGAGACGGCGCCCTTGCGGACCGTGAACGGCGTCGGGTTCGGGAAAGAGCCGCAGCATCGTCAGATACAGCGCGCCGCCCACGACGAACGAAACCGGCACGCTGAGATCGCAGCCGCCCGCGAGCGCGCCGAGCGGCCCGGCGAACTGTCCCGGCAGATTCACGAACGTCAGCCCGATGAACGCGGCCGGCAGCCATGCGCCCATCGCGCGCCAGTTCCAGCCGTGGCTATACCAATAGTGGCCGCCGCGCCCGCCGCGATTGAACACTTGCAGATCGTCGGCCAGATAGAAACCGCCGCGCTGCACGAAGCCGATCACCATGATCGCCATCCACGGGCAACTGAAGGTGCAGATGAGCGTCGAGAACGTCGCCACGCTTTCCACGAGGTTGAACGCGAAACGCCCCACGAAAATGAAGCCGATGGCGAGCAGGCCGATCAGCGCCGTCGCGCGCACGCGGTTGAGGAACTTCGGGAACATGCTCGACGTGTCGAGGCCCGTGCCGTAGAGCGCGGTCGTGCCCGTCGACAGTCCGCCGATGATCGCGATCAGACACATCGGCAACAGGAACCAGCGCGGCGATACCGCAAGCAAGCCGCCCACGTAGTCGTTCGAGCTGATGAAGCTCGGCGCTTGCGTCGCGATGATCGTCGCGGTGACGAGGCCGAAGAGGAACGGCACGAACGTCGCGATCTGCGCGAGAAACACGGCGCCCATCACGCGGTGGCGCGGCGTCGATTGCGGAATGTAGCGCGCCCAGTCGCCGAGCGTCGACGCGAACGAAACCGGATTGCTCAACGCGACCAGCGCCGCGCCGACGAACGCCGCCCAGAAGCCCGCGCTGCCGTGCTGAAGCGTGCCCGCGTAGTGGACGTCGAAAGGCTCCGCGAACGCGAATGCGCCGAGCACGAACATGAGGCTCGCCGCCCACACGGCGATCTTGTTCACCCACAGCATGAAGCGAAATCCGTAGATGCAGACGATCAGCACGAGCACCGCGAACACCAGATACGCCGTGCCGAGCGTCCACGGATTGACCGGCAAGCCGATCATGTCGTGCGCGCCGCCGACGAGCGCATCGCCCGAACTCCATACGGCGAGCGAGAAGAACGCGACCGATGTGAGCACCGCGAGAAACGATCCGACGATGCGGCCATGAATGCCGAAGTGCGCCCCCGACGACACCGGATCGCTCGTGCCGTTGCGCGGCCCGAAGAGGCTCATCGGCGCGAGCATGCAGGTGCCCGCGAGCACGCCGATCACGATGGACCACACGCTCGCTTCGAACGAAAGGCCGACGAGCACCGGAAAGCTGCCGAGCACCGAAGTCGAAAACGTATTGCAGCCGCCGAACAGCAGGCGGAACAGATCGATGGGCCGCGCGTATCGCGAAGCGTCGGGAATGCGCTCGAAACCGTAGGTTTCGATCTTCGTGATGCTGGTGCTGTCGCTGGTGTTGTCTGCCATGTTGTCTCGCTCCATTGTTATCGGCGGTCATTCCGTTGCGTCGGAATGCGCGCCGTAATGCGTCATCAAGGCGTCGTCAAGGCGTTCACATCGGGCACGTTGCTACCGCGCGTTCAGGCTCATCGTGATGAATCTCGCGCGCGCCATAGACGCCGAAAAGGTCTTCACAGAAGGATCGAACGATGGCTTTGTCGGCCATGTCGCGCTTCATCGCGAGATGCAGCGGCACGTCGAAGCCGAACGCGGTGCGTCCCAGCACGCGGATCAGTCCGCGCTGCTCGAAGGCGTCCGCGTGATGCGCGGGCAAATAGCCGATATGACTGCCCGACAGGATCAGCACGGTGGCCGCGTCGATGCTGTCCGCGATCGCCGTCACGCGCCGCTCGCCGATGCCCGCGAGTTCTTCCGGCACCGGATAGCTGCGCCAGATCCAGTCGTGCGCGCGCAGATCGTCGAGCGTCACGAGCGGGTCCGCATGAAAGAGCGGATGTCCGCGCCCGCAACAGATCACTTGCCGCTCGTTGAACAGCCTGCTGTACGACAGCCCCGCGACGCGATGCCAGAAATAGCCGATCGCCAGATCGAGTTCGCGATTGACGAGGCTTTCTTCGAGTTCCTGCGGCGGCGCGACGTGCATCGCGAAACGCACGGCCTGATCGCGCTTGCGAAATGCGCCGATAGCTTCCGCGAGCCGCGCGTTCTCGACATGCGATGCCTGTCCGATCAACCCGATCGACAGCGTGCCGACCAGCTTGCGATCGATGTCGCGCACCTGCGCGACGAATTGCGATGTGGCGCCGATCAGCGCCCGCGCCGACATCACGAAACGCTCGCCTTTGGACGTCAGCCGAAAGCCGCCGCGTCCGCGTTCGCACAGCCTGAAGCCGACGCGCGCCTCCAGCGCGGAAAGCTGCGAGCTGATGGTCGACTGGCGCACGCCGAGCGACGCTTGCGCGGCGGTGATGCCGCGCGCATCGACGACCGCGAGAAAGACGCGCACGAGGCGAAGGTCGAGATCGGATGTATTGGAGAACATGTCGTCGCGCTCACATCGGGAAGCCCATCGCCTTGATGCCCTTGATCCACGCGCGCTTCCAGCCGCCCTCGGCATCGGCGCCGTCGAATGCGTGGAACGTGACTTTCGCGGCGAGCCATCGCACCGGCTCGGGCGGAATGTAGGTCGGGCTTCGATTGGCGATGTCGAGCGCGCGCTCGGGACTGTCGCGATCGAAAAGGATGTTCAGGCCCATGAACGCGCCGAAGCGGCTCGCGGCCACGCCGAAGCCGGTGTAGCCCGCGACGAACACGGCTTTGTCGCCGAGATAGCGCTTCGCGAATACCGATCCGCGCGAGCAGTAGTCGATCGGACCGCCCCACGCGTGCGAGAAACGCACGTCGCTCAGTTGCGGGAACGTCTTGTAGAACGCCTCCGCGAGACGGTAGTACGTGTCGCGCTGCCGATCGCGCGGCGGATTCGGATCGCCATCGAAGTGATAACTCACGAGGCCGCCGAAGATGATGTTGTTGTTCTTCGTGAGGCGGAAATAGTTGAGCTGCGTGCGCGTGTCGTAGATGCCCTGACGCTGCCTCCAGCCGATGCGCGAAAGTTGCTCGCCGGTGAGCGGCTCGGTCGCGAGTACGTGATCGCGCACTTGCAGGACGCGCCGGTTGATATCCGGAATGCCGACTTTCGCGGTGCCGCTGCCCAACAGCACGCGCGGCGCGCGCACGCTGCCCGCGGGCGTCGTCACGAAGACGGTCGCGCCTTCGTCGATCACGTCGATCAGCGGACTGTGCTCGTAAAGCCGCACGCCGAGTTCGAGCGCCGCGCGTTTCAAACCCCACGCGAGCTTCGCCGGATGCACGATGCCGCTGCGATTGCGCGACCACAGCGCACCCGCGAACAGCGGCGAATCCAGTTGTTCGCGCGTGGCCGCGGCGTCGAGCAGCGTGACGTCGTGGCCATACGATCTGTGCAGATCGTAATCGGCACGCAGATGGTCGATATGCTCGGGATCGACGGCGACCGTCATCTCGCCGTTCCATTCGATATCGGCGTCGATGCCGTAGCGTTCGAGCGTCTCTTCGAAGCCGTCGAGATTGCGCTGGCCGAAGGCTTCGAGCTCGGCGATATCGTTCGGAAAGACCCGCACGGCGTTGGGCAGGCCGTGCATCACCGATGTCGAGATGATGCCGCCCGCGCGCCCCGATGCGCCGTGCGCGACCCGTCCTGCTTCGATCAGCACGACGTCGAGTTCGGGCATCTGCTCTTTCGCCTGCACGGCGGCCCACAAGCCGGTGAAGCCGCCGCCGACGATCAGCAGATCGGCGCGTGTTTCGCCCGCGAGCGACGGTTCGGCGGGCGGCTCGGCGGGATTGTCGAGCCAGTAGGGAGAGAGCTTCGTGCGGGCGAGCGCTTCTTCGACGGTCAGTCGGGCCGGCTTGCGGCGCACATCGCGCGATGCGCCGGGTGCGGCGAAGTCGGCTTCGAACAGTTGCGCGCTTTCGTTCATGACGTGTCTCCTCCTCGGGCGCGGTGCGCGACGTTATTGCTGCGGTTCGAGCACGACGTAGAACTTCTTCGCGTCCTCGATCGTTTCCCAGCGGCCCGCGAAACCGGCCGGCAGCAGATAGCCCTCGCCCGCCGCGAACTCGCGGCGCGCGCCGTTCATATCGGTCAGCGCGATGCGGCCTTCGACGAGCCAGACGGCTTCGTCGGCGGTGGTCGCGGGGAAATCGACGGCGCCGACCTTGCCTTCCCACCAGCCGATCACGTAGTTGCCGGTCTTGCCTTCGGCCGCGCGCCAGTCGCTTTCGTCCATGCCGTAATCGAGTTGCGTGAATTGCCCGATGCCAGCGCCCAGCGGCGCGATGTCCTGAATCAGCTTGCTCATGTGTTTCCTTCGGTGCGTCGTTTTCAATGAATCGGTGCGCCAAAGTTACCGGGTCGACATGCCCCGGTATGCCCCCCCGCAGGGGGGACAAGCCGCGTTTCAGCGGTCTGCGGGTAAATACCTAGTTACCTCGAAATCCCCGTCTGGCGGGCGATATGGCGCTTGATCTACAATCGGACAGCCTTTTCTTTGGGGCGCGCCATGCTGCTCAACGTACCCCCGCTCAATCAGGATCAAGCCGCGTTTCCGCTGTCTTTCAAGACGCTCGGCAAAGTCATCGAAGCTGTCGGCACGCCGGATTTCGTGCCGCGTCTCACGCTGCTTCTCAATGAAGTCGTGCCGCTCAATGTCGTGCACATCGAACGTTCGCGCGTCGATCGCAGCAAGCCCACGGGGTTTCGCTGCGAGTGGATCGGCAGCAGCGGCGTCGGCATGGACACGAGCGTCATCTCCGATGTCATGACGCTGTACTACGACCGCTTCTACGACAGCGATCCGCTCTTCGCGGGCATTCGCGGCAAGGTCGGGACGATGCTCGTCGTGCGCGATATCGGCGCGATTCCGCCGGGCGAATTCCGTCAGCGGCTCTTCGACGAAGCGTCGATCGCGCACGAATGCGTGCTCGCGCGCGGCACGCCGCACGCGCAGGATTCCATCGCGCTCGAACGCGCGCTCGATGCGCCGCCGTTCACGCTCGCCGAGATGAACCGCTTTCGCAACGTGAGCGAGTTCCTGTTTCCGCTGCTGGAGCTGCATGCTTCGACGAGCGCCGCGAAACGCGTCGCGCATCCGACGTCGTTCCTGCATCCGCTCGCTCAGTTCGATGCGCGCATCGCCGAGGATCGCGTGCGTCTGTCGAAGCGCGAATACGAGATCTGCACGCATCTGATCACGGGCCGCACGGTGCCCGAAGCGGCGGAAATCATCGGTGTGCGAATCGGTACGGCCGAGTCGTATGTCAAGCGCGCGTTCGCGAAGCTCGGCGTGCGGACCAAGCGCGATCTGATCGCGTGGGGGCAGGAGCATCCTCGTCTGCACGCCACCTGAAGCCGCGTTCACATCGAACCGGCTCGATGTGAACATCTCCATTTCGTGATTCGCGCGGCGCTCGCCTCGCCTAACATCGCCCCGTCCTTACAACGATGACGGGAGACGTATCGATGCAGCGCGAACTCAATCAGCCGCTCGGCGGCAACGACATGCCGCGCTTCGCCGGCATCGCGACCATGATGCGGCTGCCGCAGGCGGCGAGCACCGTTGGTCTCGACGCGTGTTTCGTTGGCGTGCCGCTCGATATCGGCACGTCGAACCGTTCGGGCGCGCGTTTCGGGCCGCGCCAGATCCGCGCGGAATCGGTGCTGCTGCGTCCGTACAACATGGCGACGCGCGCCGCGCCCTTCGATTCGCTGCAAGTGGCCGATATCGGCGACGTCGCGACGAATCCCTACGACCTGAAGGATTCGATGCGGCTGATCGAATCGGCGTACGACGAGATCGTCGCGAGCGGCTGTCGCCCGATCACGCTCGGCGGCGATCACACGATCGCGTGGCCGATCCTGCGCGCGCTGCACAAGAAGTACGGCAAGGTCGCGGTCGTGCACGTCGATGCGCACGCGGACGTCAACGACACGATGTTCGGCGAGAAGATCGCGCACGGCACGCCGTTTCGACGCGCGGTCGAGGACGGCCTGCTTCGCTGCGATCAGGTCACGCAAATCGGTCTGCGCGGCACGGGCTATCACGCCGACGACTTCGACTGGTGCCGCAAGCAGGGCTTCACCGTCGTGCAGGCCGAAGCGTGCTGGAACCGGTCGCTCGCGCCGTTGATGGAAGAAGTCCGCGCGCGCGTGGGCGACGCACCGGTGTATCTGAGCTTCGATATCGACGGGCTCGATCCCTCGTTTGCACCCGGCACCGGCACGCCGGAAATCGGCGGCCTTTCCGTGCAGCAAGGCCTTGAAATCGTGCGCGGCATGAAGGGCCTGAATGTCGTGGGCGCGGATCTCGTCGAGGTCTCGCCGCCTTACGATCAGGCCGGAACGACGGCGCTCGTCGGCGCGAATCTCGCATTCGAGATGCTCTGCGTGATGCCGGGCGTCGCGTACCGTTGAACCATCGAGGACGATCATGAATATCCGCGACAATCACTCGATTCTTCTGCCCGCCGCGACGCTCGCGGGCACGCGCTACGGCGCATCGGTTCTGGAAGCGGGCAACGCGATCCACAACGCGTCGACGGGCGCGGTCATCGGCTGGCAGGAACATGCCGACGCCGCGCAAGTCGATGCCGCCGTGCGTGCCGCGCACGCCGCGCTCGATGCATGGCGCAACCGCACGCCCGCATCGCGCGGCGAGGTGCTGCGCAAGATCGCGCAGTCGCTCGCTGCGAACCGCACGCGTCTTTCGTCGATGCAGCAAGAAGTCAGCGGCAAGCCTCCGCTCGAAGCCGACACCGACGTCAGCGACGCCATCGCCACGTTCGACTACTACGCGGACCTGTGCGCGGACGCATCGCTTTTTGCGACCGAGACGCTGACATTGCCCGACGACGCCGTGACGGGCGAGCGCCATTACGAAGCGGTCGGCGTGGCCGCGCTGATCGTGCCGTGGAATTTCCCGATGGTCACGACCGCGTGGAAGATCGCGCCCGCGCTCGCGGCGGGGTGCACGGCCGTGCTGAAGCCGTCGGAATTGACGTCGCCGGTCGAGCATCTGCTCGCGGAAATCATGACGGCGGCGGGCGTGCCAGATGGCGTCGTGAATATCGCGAACGGCAGCGGCGCAGTCGGCGCGCTGCTCGCGGCGCATCCGCTCATCGACAAGATTTCGTTCACGGGCAGCACGGGCGTCGGCCGCAAGGTGATGCAGACGGCGGCGCAGGACATGAAGCGCGTGACGCTCGAACTCGGCGGGAAATCGGCGCTGATCGTGCGCGCCGATGCGGACATCGGGCACGCGGTCGCGCTCGCAATGGGCGGCGCGTTCACGAACGCCGGGCAAATGTGCTCGGCGACGTCGCGCATCCTCGTGCACGACGAGGTCTATCGCAAGTTCGTGGCCGCGCTCGAAGCGGCCGTGCGTGCGCTCGTGGTTGCCCCGCCGCACGTCGAAAATGCCGCGATGGGCCCGCTCGTATCGCATGCGCAGCGTGCGCGCGTGCAGGCGCTCGTCGAGCAGGGCGTGGCGGACGGCGCGCGCATCGCGTTCCGCGGCGCGCTCGACGGCGCTTGCGCGGACGGCTTTTTCATGGCGCCGGTCGTCGTCGCCGAACCGGATGCCGCCAACGTGCTTTGGACGGAAGAAGTGTTCGGGCCGGTCGCGTGCGTGAAGTCGTTCCGCACCGACGATGAAGCCATCGCGCTCGCCAACGGCACGCGTTATGGGCTCGTCGCAACCGTCGTGACGCGCGATGAAGAAGCCGCACGGCGCTTTCGCCATGCGCTGCGCGCGGGCCTCGTGTGGATCAACACACCGCAGTTGATCTTCCCGCAGGCGTGCTGGGGCGGACTCGGACTGAGCGGAATCGGCCGCGAGCTCGGCGTGGCGGGATTGCGCGGCTATCAGGAATTGCGCCACGCGATCGCGGCGCGCGGATAGTCGGCCCGTCGACGCGCGTGAGCAAGCTCACGCGCGCGTCGCTTGGGCCAACTCGCGCGCGAGACCGGACTAGCTGCGCGGCGGACGCGGCGGACGGTCGCCCGGACCACGGCTCTCGCGATGATTCGGCCGGCCGGGCGCGCCGTGATCTTCGCAAATGGTGGAAATCGCGTGCTTGAAAAGAACCTGGTTTCCGCTCGTCGAATTGAGATAGACCATATACGTGTCGAACGACTGGATATGGCCCGTCAGCTTGATCCCATTAACGAGATAAATGGAAACCCGCTTGCGTTCTTTGCGCAGCGCGTTGAGAAAATCGCCTTGAATGCTGGCTGGACTGTTGGACATTTATGACCCGTGTTTAACCGAGCGCAGGCACCCCGACCGACCCTCGTCATTCGTGGAGCCTGCTTTTTGTGCTCGGCATGTTTTCTTTGGACAAGTCATTATCCCGTTTCCGCGCCGTTGTTGCGATGAAAAGATAATCGCCCTATATGGCGCATGGCCGTTTCCGTCGAATCGTCGGACAAAATACGACGAATCATGGCCGATAGAGACTGGAAGGCCCGTCCATCATTTGAGCACCGCCGCCTCCACGGCGGCGAGATACGCGGCGAGCGCCCGCTTGACCTCGCGCAGATAACGGCGCGCCAGTTGCACGTCGCCCATTGCGGGACGCAGCTTGACGGCCAGCGCGCCGCTCGCGAGCGCGTGCAGCATGTCCACGTACAGTTCGCGCTCGGACGCTTTCACGCCGGGCATGCGTGCGTCGATCACCTTGCGCATCATGCTGGACTTGCGCTTTTTCTTCGCTTCATCGTGCGGCATGACCGACATCAGAATCAGGAGATCGGTCTTGCGGTCGAAATATTCGATATGCGGCGACATGATCCGATCGATCACCGCTTCCGCCGACAACGCCCGCCAGGTCTCGCTGTCGACCCGCGCAAGTTCGTCTTCGAGTTCCTGCAGCGCCGCCGCGTGGCGGTCCCACAACGCGGCGAGCAACGCGTCGCGATCCGGAAAGAAGTGATACATCGAGCCGATCGGCGTTTGCGCACGCCGCGCGACGCCGTGCATCGTCACGCCTTCCAACCCCTTTTCGACGATCAGCTCGGCGGTCGCATCCAGCACCGCCTCGATGCGCGCGCGCCCGCGCGCCTGCAAGGGCGAACGAGCCGTGCTGGCGCGCTCCGGATCCTGCAATTCGCTTTCATTGTCGGCGCGAGCCTTCTTCATTGTCTCTCCTCGAGCAAGGTCAAACTAGACGCTCGCGTCTAGATTCGTGCATACTAGACGGCATCGTCTAGTTTGGCGAGCGCGTCGCGGTGACATCGTAGTCATTTCTGGCCGCAACGCCCTCGCCGTCCCGCAATCATCGAAGGCTACCGCACCCGCGCGGTGGCGCGAAAGCTCCCGGAGAACACATGTCAGTCACAGCGCCCACGCACGGCGGCCAACCCGCCGACGCCGTCGAACGCAAACCGTCACGCAAACGCCTGCTGATTGCAATCGGCATCGTCGCGGTCGTCGCCGGCATTGCATGGGGCGTGCGCTGGTGGACGGTCGGCCGTTTCGTCGAAACCACCGACGACGCCTATCTCAAGGCCGACAGCGTCACCATCGCGCCGAAAGTAAGCGGCTATATCACCGAAGTGCTCGTCGCCGACAATCAGGCGGTCGAGGCCGGCGCGCCGCTCGCGCGGCTCGATACGCGGCAGTATCAGGCCTCGCTCGATCAGGCGAAGGCCGCGCTCGATGCGCGCGCCGCCGACATCGACCGCGCCGAAGCCGAGCTGAAGCAGCAGCACGCCAACGCCGATCAGGCGAAGGCGCAGGCCGAAGTGTCGCGCGTAAGCCTCGCGCATGCGGAAGACGACGTGAACCGTTATCGTCCGCTCGTCGCGACGGGCGCCGAAACCGCCGAGCGTCTCGCGAGCCTCGTCTCCACGCGCGATCAGGCGCGCGCCACGCTTGCCGCGAATCTCGCCGCCGCGCGTTCGGCATCGACGCAGATCGGCGCGACCGAAGCGCAGATCGCGCAGGCGCGCGCGCAAGTCGAAGCGGCGCAGGCGCAACTGAATCAGTCGAAGCTCGATCTGAGCGACACGACGCTCGTGAGCCCGGTCGCGGGGCGCGTCGGCGATCGCACCGTGCGCGTCGGCCAGTATGTGCAGCCGGGCACGCGCTTGATGACGGTCGTGCCGGTCGAGGCGCTCTATCTGGAAGCGAACTTCAAGGAAACGCAGGTCGGGCGCATGCGCGTCGGCCAGCCGGCGACGCTGCACGTCGATGCACTCAAGGGCACCGAGTTGCACGGCGTCGTCGAAAGCTTCGCGCCCGGCACCGGCGCGCAGTTCGCGCTGCTGCCGCCGGAGAACGCGACAGGCAACTTCACGAAGATCGTGCAGCGCGTGCCGGTGCGCATTCGCGTCGATACGGGTCCGCAAACGCGCAAGGTGCTGCTGCCGGGCCTCTCGGTAACGGTCGATGTCGACACCAAAACCGCCACCGACGACAGCCATCGCATCGCGGCGGAAAATCGCCATGACTGAGGCCGCCGCGCATCCGCATCGCGCGAGCGCGACCGACTGGATCGCGGTCACGGCCGGCGCGCTCGGCGCGCTGATGGCCACGCTCGACATTTCCATCACCAACTCCGCGCTGCCGCAGATTCAAGGCGAAATCGGCGCGACCGGCACCGAAGGGACCTGGATCTCTACCGGCTACCTGATGTCGGAAATCGTGATGATCCCGCTCGCCGCGTGGCTCACGCGCGTGTTCGGGCTGCGCAATTTTCTGCTCGGCAACGCGGTGCTCTTCACGCTGTTCTCGGTGATGTGCGGCTTCTCGACGTCGCTGTCGATGATGATCGTGGGCCGCATCGGCCAGGGCTTCACCGGCGGCGCGATGATTCCGACCGCGCAGACCATCATCCGCACGCGGCTGCCGCGCGAGCAGATGCCCGTCGGCATGACGATCTTCGGCCTGATCGTGTTGCTCGGGCCGCTGCTCGGACCCGTGCTGGGCGGCTGGCTCGCGGAGAACATCTCGTGGTCGTGGTGCTTCTTCGTCAACGTGCCGGTCGGCTTCGCGCTCGTCGCATTGCTCATCACCGGCTTGCCGGCGGAGAAGTCGCATTGGGAATCGTTCTTCAAGGCCGACTGGATCGGCATAGCGGGACTCGCCATCGGCCTGAGCTCGCTTACCGTCGTGCTCGAAGAAGGCCAGCGCAATCAGTGGTTCGAATCGCATGAAATCGTGATGCTCACGTGCGTCACGGCGTTCGGCTTCCTGCTTATCGCGATCTCGCAATTCGTCGCGACGAAACCAATCGTGCGGCTGTCGCTGCTGCGCAATCCGCGCTATGCGAGCGTGATTCTGATCGTGTTCGCCGTCGGCGCGGGGCTGTATTGCGTGTCGTTCCTGCTGCCGCAGTTTCTGAGCGTCGTCGCGGGCTATAACGCGCTGCAATCCGGCGCGATCATGCTCGTGTCGGGCGTGCCCGCGTTTCTCATCATGCCGGTGCTGCCGCGTCTGCTCGGCAAGGTGGATTTTCGCGTGCTCGTCATCTCGGGCCTCCTGTGCTTCGCCGCGAGCTGCCTGCTCGATATCTCGCTCACCGCGCAAAGCGTCGGCCACGATTTCTTCTGGTCGCAGATCTTGCGCGGCTTCGGCCAGATGCTCGCGATGATGCCGCTCAATCAGGCGTCGATGGCCGCCGTTTCGCGCGAAGAATCCGGCGATGCGGCCGGCCTCTACAACATGGCGCGCAATCTCGGCGGTTCGGTCGGGCTTGCGATCATCGGCACCGTGATCGACCGTCGCAACGACTTTCACACCGCATCGATCCGCGAATCGCTGACGGCGAATTCCGTCATCGGTCAGGAACGCATGGCCGCGAGCGCCGCCAGCTTTTTCGCGCAGGGCGGCGACATGGCGCACGCGAAGATGCAGGCGCTCGGCCAGTTGTCGATGCAAATCGGTCAGCAGGCGATCGTCATGACTTACTCCGAAACCTTCTACGTGCTGGCGATCGCGCTGCTCGCGTGTCTGCCGCTCGCACTCTTGCTCAAGACGCCGCGCGGCCAATCCGGCGACATGTCTTCTGCCGGCCACTGATTCATGAATTCATCGACGATGTTCCCTCGCACGCTTCGCCTGACCGCCCTGCTTCCGCTCGCTGCTTTCGCGCTCGCCGCGTGCACGGTCGGCCCCGACTATCGCGGCGCGCCGGAAATCGCGCCCGACGCCGCGAAAAGCGCCGCCTTCGTGCGCGCGCCGGCGCAGGGCGTCGTCGCGACGCACGCGCCCGCGACGTGGTGGCAAGCGCTCAACGATCCGCAACTGAACGCGCTCATCGATGCCGCGTTCGCCCACAATCCCGATCTGAAGATGGCGCAGGCGCGCTTGCGTCAGTCGCGTTCGCAACTGCGCGGACAGCGCGCCAACGAGTTGCCGAAAGTGTCGGGATCGGCGGCGGCGTTGCGCATGCGCTCGCCGGATACGTCGATCTTCGGTTCGTCGGGCGATGACGGTTCGTCGGGTTCGACGGGACGCGGTCCGGTCGATTTCTACACCGTCGGCTTCGATGCCTCGTGGGAGCTCGATCTCTTCGGCGGCACGCGCCGCGCGATCGAAGCGGCATCCGGCGAAGCCGAAGCCGTGCACGCCGATCTTTCGGACGCGCAGGTGTCGCTCGCGGCGGAAGTGGCGTCGGTGTACATCGACTTGCGCGATCAGCAGGAACGCCTTGCGCTCGCGGAACGCACGGCCGAGTATCAGCAGCAGATGCTGACGCTCACCGAGCAGCGGCGCGCGCGCGGCACGGCGGCGGAAGTCGATGTCGAGCGGCTCACGACGCAGGTCGACACGACGCGTGCGACGCTCGTGCCCTTGCAGACGCAGATCACCGATTCGCTGGATCAACTCGCCGTGCTGACGGGCCGCGCGCCCGGCGCGCTCGATGCCGAACTCGGCGCGCGTGCGCCGTTGCCCGCGTTGCCGTCGTCGGTGCCGATCGGCGATCCGGCGGCCATGCTCCAGCAGCGTCCGGATATCCGCGCGGCCGAGCGTCGTCTCGCATCGAGCAATGCGCAGATCGGCGAGCATATTGCCGATTATTTTCCGAAGGTGACGCTGCTCGGCGATATCGGTTTCTCGGCATCGGAGCCGAGTCACCTGCTGCGCAAGCAGAATTTCTCGTGGGTCGGCGTGCCGTATCTGCAATGGAATCTGTTCGACTTCGGGCGCACGGCGGCGAATGTCGATGCCGCCAAAGCCGCGCGCGACGAAGCCGAAGCGCGCTACGAAAAGACCGTGCTCGGCGCGCTGAAGGACGCGAATTCGTCGCTGTCGCGTTACGGCAACCAGCGCGAGCATGTCGTGCGGCTGCAGCAGGTGCAGGCGTCGGCGGAGCGGTCGGCCACGCTCGTGCGGCAACGTTATACGGCGGGCGTATCGACGCTCATCGATCTGCTCGACGCACAGCGCACGCAATTCGCCGCGCAGCAGGACGTGGTCGCCGCGCAGGCCGAACTGCTGAAGGACTTCGTCGCGTTGCAGAAGAGTCTCGGACTCGGCTGGGCGACCTAAGCGTCTTCGGTCGATTGACGCTGCGACGCCATCTCCCGCTCGAACATCGGCGCATAGAACGCGACGGCCTTGCGCAAGATGTCGTTCACTTCCCTTAGCGCGACATTCTCTTCTTCGAGTTGCGCGATGCGTCGAAGCGGATCGTCGTCTGCGGCTGGCGTCGTCATGTGCGTTCGCGTGATGTGCGCTATCGATGCGACAGCGCCTTCGCCGATTGCAGAAGGTCGTCGAGCATCGACTGGCGTCGCTCCGGATCGGTGTCGCGGCCCGTCATGAAGCACAGCGCCGCGATCGGCAGTCCGGCGCGATCGCGCACGGGCGCGGCCATGCACAGGCGAAACGCGTTCGACAAGCCTTCGGTGCAGCAATAGCCCTGATTCTTCGCGGCTTGCACATCGCGCATGAATTCATCGAAGTCGATGCGCACGCCGTTGTCGAGCGCGAAGTCTTCGGCGGGAATCAGGGCGCGGATTTCATCGGCGTTCAGGTGGCCGAGCAGCAGGCGTCCGGTCGCCGTCCACGGAATCGGCACGCGCACGCCGATATCCGAGCTGATGTTGAACGGCCGCGCGCTGTTTTCGGACAGCACCACGGTGTACTTGTTTCCTTCGAGCATGCAAAGCTGCGTGGTCTCGTCGTACTTGCGCACGAGCGCGAGTATCGACTGATGCGCGCGGCTGATGAGGTCGTTGTGCGTCGCGTAGTCGGAGCCGTAGTAATGCATCTCGCGTCCGAAGAACACGCTGCCATCGGCCGATGTCTCGAGCCAGCCCACTTCCGCCAGGATCGCGACCAGCTCGTAGATGCTCGAACGCGGCGCGCCGGTCGCTTCGATCAGCTCGCGCATCGTCATCGGGCGCTGCGCGAGATGCAATTGCCGGAACATGGCGATGACCCGATCGACTCCCCTCGCTCGCGACGATTCCGTGACTGCCATTCATTCGCTCCGTGTGCGTCAGTGGTCGAGCACGCGATGCAGGAACTGCCGCGTCCGCTCGTTGGATGGATTCACGAAAATCTGCTCCGGCTCGCCCTGCTCCGCGATCACGCCTTTGTCCATGAAGACGACCCGATCGGCGGTCTTGCGCGCGAAACCCATCTCGTGCGTGACGACGACCATCGTCATGCCATCGCGTGCGAGTCCGCGCATCACTTCGGTCACTTCGCCGACGAGTTCGGGATCGAGCGCCGAAGTCGCTTCGTCGAAGAACATGATGCCCGGCTCGACGGCGAGCGCCCGCGCAATCGCGACGCGCTGCTGCTGTCCGCCGGATAACTGGCTCGGATAATGATCCGCGCGGTCGGCAAGCCCGACGCGGTCGAGCACGTCCATCGCGCGCTCGCGGGCATCGGCGGGACTCATCTTGCGCGCCTTGATGAGCGCGAGCGTGACGTTGCCGAGCGCGGTCTTGTGCGGAAAAAGATTGAACTGCTGGAACACCATGCCGACGTGGCCGCGAATATCGCGCGCGCGTTTCGGGTCGTGCAGCGGCACTTCGTTGACCCATACTTCGCCGGAATCCGTCGTTTCGAGCCCCGCCATGATGCGCAGCACCGTGCTTTTGCCCGAACCGGACGCGCCGATCAGCACGAGCACTTCGCCCGCGCGCACGTCGAGATTGATCTCGTTGAGCACGCGCGTCGCGCCGAATGCTTTGCTGACGCCCGACAGCGAAATAATGGGCCTGGTCTGACTTTGATTGCTCACGACAGTCTCCTGCGGTCATGGTGGCGCACCCATTGCGAAAGCGGGAAGCACACGACGAAATAAATGAGTGCGACGAGTCCGTAAATCTCGACCGGCTTGCCGATGCGATCGACGATCGCCTGGCCGCCGTGCATCAGCTCCGACATGCCGATCATGCTGACGATCGACGTATCTTTGATAAGCGAAAGATATTGGCCGATGAGCGGCGGCAACACGATCCTGCCGGTCTGCGGCAACACGACGAACGCGAACGCCTGCGTGCGCGACAGACCGAGAATCTGCGAGACTTCCCACTGGCCTTTCGGCACCGCTTCGATCCCGGCGCGAAAAACTTCGGCGATATACGCGCCTTGATAAACGCTCAGGCCGATCACGCCGGCGGCGAAAACATCGATCGCATAGCCGAAATACGAGACGCCGAAGTAGATGAACATCAGCGTGATGAGCACGGGCGTGCCGCGAAAGAGCTCGGTATAAAGCCGCGCGATGCGGTCCGTGCCCCACGGTCCGAACGATCGCAACACGGCGGCGAAAAGGCCGATCAGCGTGCCGCCGACGATCGACGCGACGGACAGCAAAAGCGTCGTCACGAGACCTTGCAGCAGGATCGACAGACTGGTTCTCAGCAGTTCAAATGACATGATCCGACTCCGGTTCGGGCATCAGGCGCGATTGGCGCGGCGCAACGCGAGGCCGCCGAAGCGTGCGCGCGGCCGGACGACGAGCGGCGGATGAAACATGCGCGCGCCGAGCTGACCCGCGATCCACGACAGCACGTTGCTCAGCACGAGATACGCGACGAGCACGACCGAAAACGTCTGCACGTAGAGCAGCGTGCGCGAATTGATGACGGTCGCGGTGCCGGTGAGTTCGGGCAGCGCGATCGCGGAGAGCAGCGACGTGCCGAGCAATAGCTGGATCAGATAGTTGACGATCGCCGGATAGACCGCGCGCGCGGCCTGCGGCAAGACGATTTCGGTGAAGATCTGCCCGCGTTCGAGGCCGAGAATGCCCGCGGCTTCGAGCTGTCCGCGCGGCACCGACTGAATGCCCGCGCGAAACACTTCCGACAGATACGCGCCGACGTTCAGGCCCAGCGCGATCACGCCGGCCCAGTAGGCATCGAGCGCAATGCCCGCCGACGGCAAGCCGAAGAACACGATGAATATCTGCAAAAGAACCGGCGTATTGCGGATGACTTCGACATACGCCCGCGCGACGAAGCGGATCGCGGCCATCGGCGACAGGCTCGCCAGCGCGGCCAGCAAGCCGAGCACCAGCGACAGCACGAACGCGAGAAGCGTCACCTGCAGCGTCAGCCATCCGGCTTTCAGGAACTCGGGGACGTAGCCCCACAAGGTCAGCCATTCGTAGTTCATCTCGGCCTCCGCATCCGTCCGGTCTCGTGCGATATCGACATCACTTCATCCTCAGAACTGCGGATTGAGCGGGAAATGCGGATCGGTGCCGAACCACTTCTTGTAGAGCTGCGCGTTGAGCTTCGACGCGTTGATGTTGAAGAGGAACAGGTTCAGATAGTTGAGCCAAGCCTGATCGCCGGCCTTCACGCCGAAGCCGTTGTATTCGAGCGGCACGAGCGCTTCGTTCGTGACGGTCAATTCGGGATCGAGCTTCGCCTGATACGCGAGGAAGTTGTTGTCCTCGATCATCGCGTCGGCCTGGCCTTGCTTGACGGCGAGAATCGCGGCCTGCGAGCTGTCGTATTCCTGGATCTTGATCGGGATGTTCAGCGAGCGGACTTCATCGCCGTTGGTCGAGCCCTTGACGGTCGCGATCGTGCGGTTGCCCATGTCCTGAACCGACTTGATGCCGCTGCTCTTCTCGACCAGCAGCGCCTCGCTCGCGACGACATACGGCGTCGTGAATTCGATGACCTTCGCGCGCTCCAGATTGCGCGTGAAGTTGCAGAACACGACATCGACGTTGCTCGTCTGCAGGTTCGGGATGCGGTTCGCGCTCGTCGTGTTCACGACTTCGAGCTTCACACCCATCTGCCTGGCGAGTTCCTTGGCGAGATCGACGTCGTAGCCGTCGGGCTGACCATCCTTGTCGTAGAAGCCGAACGGCGCGAACGTCAGACAGTCGCCGACCCGCAACGTCCCGCGCTGCAGAACCGCCTGGAGCGTCGACGAACCTGCCGCCGCCCCGGCGTTTGCGCCGCCGCCTTCGGCCGGCGTGGAAACCTTGGTGCAGGCGGCCAACGCCAGCGCGCCGGCGATGACGAACAGCGAAACGGTTCTGACGCCTATGTTCGAGAGTTTCATGAGCAGGTCCTTTCGAAGGATGTTTAGGAGGAACCGGTTCCAGAACCGGCTCAGAGCGAAACGCGAAAGTTCGTCTATGTCCGATATACCGGACAGACATCTGGCGTATCGGATCGAACTGCAGTGTTGGATGAGAAAATTCCGAGCACAAGCGGCCCGAACCCTAATTGGCGAGGGTTTTTTGATGAGATAAAGGGATGCGGCTACAGACGCAGCCGGCTGACGAGCCGCCAGGACGCGCGAGCGGCGCGGCGGAATCACGGGAGCGATGGTTCGACGTTCGGCCGCGCGGCCCGACCCGGAGAAACCGGGCCATGGATTTTGCGTTCTATGTCTCGCGAGCCGGAACGTCGCGTCGGAAGCTACTGGCTGGCGCCCGCTCCGATCCCCGCTTTCTTCTGAGCGTTCTGCAAGTCCTGGGGATAGTTGGGATCATTCGCGCGGCCGGGGTTATAGCCCGCGTCCTCGAGTTTCTTCAGCTCGGCGTTCTTCTTGTCGCGCGCCTGTTTTCGTGCGGCTTTTTTCTCGGCTTTCGTCATGGACGCAGCTTGCGTCGCGCCGGTTGCGGTCGAACCGGTATCCTGCGCATAGGAAAGCGAGGCCGCGGATGCGCCCGCCACGCCCAGGAAGAATGACACGGCAATGCTTGCTAGCTTCGTTCTCACGGTGATTCTCCGTTCGCCTGGAGGACTTGCGTTGAGGAAAGTATAGGGCGCGCGTTTCGGCACTGCGCCCGTCGAGCATGCGACTTTCATTCGTCACGACATAACTTATCGGAAGCCAACGGATGCAAATCATCGTCGATGCCGACGCCTGCCCCGCCGTCGTGAAGGATATTCTCTTTCGCGCAGGCACACGCATGAAGGTGCACGTGACGCTCGTCGCGAATCAGTTTTTGCGCACGCCGCCCTCGCCGTGGATACGCGCGATTCAGGTGCCCGCCGGTTTCGATGTCGCCGACGCGCGCATCGTCGAGATGGCGCAGGCTGGCGATCTCGTCATCACGGCGGACATTCCGCTCGCGGCGGCGGTGATCGCAAAGGGCGCGTTCGCGCTCGATCCGCGCGGCGAATGGATGAACGCGGAGAACATCGAGGAACGTCTGTCGATCCGCGCGATGATGGATCAGTTGCGCGGCTCCGGCGTGCAGACCGGCGGGCCGCCGCCGTACGCGCCGCGCGACGGCAAGAACTTCGCCGCGCAGCTCGACCGTTTTCTCGCGAAGCAGCGGACGCCCGAATGAGCAGGCGGCTTCAGGCGGTCCCGTCGATGATCTTCCGGATCGCTTCCTCGAACGCCTCGGAAGGCTGCCCGCCGCTCACCAAATACTTCTGGTCGAAGATGATCGCCGGCACGGACTGAATGCCGAGTTGCTGGAACTCGCGCTCTTCGGCGCGGACTTCGTCGGCGTACGCACCGCTTTGCAGCACCGTGCGCGCCTCGTCGCCATCGAGCCCGGCGCTGCGAGCCGCTTCGATCAGGACGTCGGGGTCGCTCGTATCCTTGCCGTCACCGTGATAAGCGCGCAGCAGCGCGAGCTTGAGCGGCAGTTGCTTGCCTTCGATGCGCGCCCAATGCAGCAGCCGATGAGCATCGAACGTGTTGTAGACCCACTTGCGTTCGCCGAACGCGAAGCCTTCGCGCGCGCCGCGCTCGCGGATCATCGCCTGCGTCTCGCCGATCTGTTCGGGCGTGCGGCCATATTTGCGGCCGAGATAATCGACGATGCGCTCGCCTTGCGGACTCATGTCCGGATTCAGCTCGAAGGGATGAAGGGTGATGCGCGCATCGACGGTATCGCCGAGACGCTCCAGCGCGCGTTGCAGCGAAGAGAGTCCGACGGCGCACCACGGGCACGCGATATCGGAGACGAAGTCGATTTGGAGAGTGCGGGACATGAGGTTCGTGAAGATTGGAATCGAGTCGGACAGACTAGCTCAAATCGCCGATATCGGTTTGCGCGTGCCCTTCGCGGCATCCGCGAACAGGTCGAAGACTGGATTCACGATTTCGACGCGCTCCAACGGGAGCCGGGCGAGCGTCAGGGCGGAACTGGCGTAGAGCCGATAGTGCAAATGCCCAATGTCGTTCTTGCCGTCGGGCATGGGGATCGCGAAGCGAATGATGGCGCGGTTGCTAAAGACCGTTAGTTGCGATCGATGCGATTGCGTAATGGTCAGTCCCTGCCCTTCGCGCTTTTCGACTTGTTGAAGACGTACCCCGAGAAGCCGTCTCTCAGATCGGGATATTTCTGAATGATGGTTTCGACGAGCTCGCTCGATGGATCGATGCCCAATCTGCGCAGCGTCAGCTTTCCCGCCGGACTCGTCTTGTAGGTGCGCCGCCAGTCTTCGCGCTGCCGCGGCGTCGCGGCTTCGTACATCTCCCAGCCGCGACGGACTTCATCGACGATCCGGTTCTGAGCGTTCACATCCTGTGCCGCGACCTGCAATGCCCGGCGCGCCTCGGCCTGTTGCTTCGCTTCGGTGTCGCGTTGATCGGTCAGCGCCAGATTCTCCTGAATCTGAACCATCTGGCGTTCCGCATCCGAGACGATCCAGCCTTCCTTCAGCGCTTTCATGAAGAAGCCCGCCGGACTCTTCGACACCTTGCCGAGCTTGAGGCTGAAACGCGTACGCTCGATTGCCTGCTCCAGACGTTCGTCGGTAAAGGTATCGCGGTCGGAAGCGATCTGATTCAACTGCGCGCTGGACAGACCGATTTCCTGTTTCAGCGTCAGATACAGCGCCTGCGCGTGCTCGTGCGTATGCAGCAGGCGCTCGGCCATTTCCTTGCGCTCGACGCGAAATCGCATGCGTCCGATCTTGCGTGAACCCGGTTCATTGCGCGTCTCATACGAGAGGGAAAGATCGGATACCTCATTAATTTGATCCACCGCCGGAGCGAGCCAGTCGCGCTTGAAGTATTTGAATTCCTGCGCTTTTGCGCCCATCGTCCCCTGCCAGGCACGCAATTCGTCGAGCGTGAACCAATCGGTTATACCCTCGGACGCGTAGGGAAGCAGATGGTCGTACATCACGCGCGCATAGCTGAGCGTGAAAAGCGAAGTGATGCGCAAGCTCAGCCAATGCGATTTCCCGGGACCGCGAATGATTCCGATGAGATCGGGCGGAACGCGGAACTGAAACCGTCCGCCGACGTATGAGATGCGTCCAATCAGTTGAACCGATCCGAACGGCTTGGAGCCATCGGCGTCGGCTTCCGCGGTCGCCTGAATGAGCGCCCTCTGCGCCTCGGTGATCACCTGTTCCAGATGCGCGTTGTTCCGGCTCGAGTAGCGCATGAGCCACTTGAAATAGTCGAGCTCGACGTCGTACAGGTCGTGAATCTTTTCTTCTTGCGCGACGATGAAATAGGCCGCGTCAATCAAGCGACGAGCCGCCACGCCAAGATCGACGATGCGGATCAGGACGTTCTTGCGCGAAAAGCCGATGTCCGAGCGGGCGGCGTCGACGGGCAAGCCCTGCGCATTGGCATCGTCGAATAGGGCCAGCGCCAGTTGTCTGGACGTGGCCACCTGCCCTGCTGTCGTCATTCCGTCTCCGTGTCCGGCGCTAGTTCATTGTGTCGAGCGGTACGTTATCGGCTGCAAGGTGAGCTGTCAACACAAACTACCTCACCTTTTGCAGGCGCGGACACAGGAAACCTCACCATTGCGTCGCAACCTACACAAATTTCCTCACCATCCTTGCCTGGACGCCTCACCTTGGGGTCCACTTCATCTCACCTTGACGGGGTAAACACAGCACCTTGACGCTCAATCAACATCACTTCAAGCACACTTTTCCTCACCTTATGGGTGTAAGTCGTTGATTTCATGAGCGTGCGCGAGAGACGTTAGTGGTGGTGAGTCTTTGTGTTTACAAAAATAAATAACCAACGGCCTTACTCATATAGACGGTGCATTTGATTTTTAACCAGCGGGACTATGGCGTTTCGCGCGCTTCGTTTAGGTGAAGTGAATTGTGACCAGCCGTCGAGACGCTGGAATCCAACTGCGCCGACGTTCGCAGAGGTGAGGTTTTTTGTGATGGGAGCCGGCGTTCCACTGAGCTCACGATGCCATGGAGCGTTTCGCTGTCCTCTGAGCGTGTCGGGAATCACTGAAGATTGCTTGTATAAGTGGTTGATCTTATTGATAGTCTTGCACCTCCGCCCCAGTGCTTGCAAATTTCGATCAATTCCAATAGCTATTCATCACTGCGGCGAGTATTCTACGGTTCGACATCTAGTTACACCAAAACCGTGGAAACATCGGCGAGCGTGAAGAAAACGCCTCACCGTGGACTAAAAAAGGAAGCACCGAATGAATTTGAGCGAACTGCCAGGGATTAATCGAAGGGTGAAGCTCTCCAACCTAGGAGAGTTCGCAGAGCGTTTGTCGGTCATGACGAACGAACTGCGTGATCAGATCTTGGCACCACGGCCAAGGAAGACAGCGCCCGTGTTTACGATAGGCGAGCTGTCGGACATGTGCGGGATCGACCGGCAGAAGATCAATTATCTGGCGACAAAGGAAGGTACTGACCTCCCGCCGGGTGAAACGCACGGAACCGGGCGTGCGCGTATTTTCTCTCTGAAGGATGCCCGAACGTGGGTTCAGCAGGTCTCGGACATTTATCAGACGCCGCTTGTCACTGGTACGCGCGAGCATCGCGGTCGCGTGTTAATCACGGCGAACTTCAAAGGCGGATCGTGCAAGACGACGACGTCGATGTGCATCGGCCAAGGATTGAGCTTGCGTGGTCGCAAGGTTCTCATGATCGACCTCGACCCACAAGCGTCGCTTTCGGAGTTGTGCGGCCTGTACGCGGAAAAGGACGTGACTTGGGAGGATACGGTCCTGCCATACATTTACGATCCGGACATGGAAGGCGGTCTCGCGTCGAAAGTGCAAAGCACGTATTGGGACGGACTCGATGTGATTCCGGCACACAACTATCTTCACGACGCCGAATTCCATCTGCCTACTGCGCAGAAGACGAACGCGAACTTCGAGTTCTGGTCGGTGTTGCGAAAAGGGATTGAGCCGCTGCGCGCGGAGTACGACTACATCATCCTGGATACCGCGCCTTCGCTCTCTTACATGACGCTGAACGGATTGATGGCGGCCGATTCGATGGTCATGCCGCTCGTACCCGAAAGTCTGGATTTCATTTCGTCGGTGTCGTTCTGGTCGTTGTTCGCTGAAGTCGCGAATGGTTTCGTCGAACACGAAGTCGACAAAACATACGACTTCGTTTCGGTGCTTCTCTCGCGGGTCGACTATGGCAATACATCTTCGGCGCCGGTCGTGCGCTCATGGTCTCAGCGCGCGTATGGCGACTGGTTGCACACCACTGAGATTCCGGCGAGTTCGGTCATGAGCAATGGCGCGTTGGCTTTTTCTACTGTCTTCGATCTTTCACGGGCCGAGACAGTCGCGAAAACTTTGGCGCGCGTAAAACAGCCGATGGTCGACTACTGCAAATGGATCGATGACCAGTACGTTGAGCAATGGAGGGCGGGACAATGAGCAGCCTTCGCGACCGAATGATGAGCAAGACCGCGGAAGTGCGTGCGGCAAAGGACATCCAACTCGATCCGCAGCAAGAGAAGGCGACGAGTCCGCGCACCGCGCCCGGAATGGCAGCGGCGTTGGCCTCGGCGCAGCAGCGCATCGCGCAACTCGAGCAGGCGGGTCCCGCGTCGGAAGCGCCGGTGTCGGAGATCGTTCCGAATCCCTGGCAGCCTCGGCAAGTATTCAACGACGCGAAGCTTGTGCAACTCGCCGAGTCGATCCGCGAAGCGGGTCTCGTACAGCCGATCGTTGTACGGCGCATCGGCACCGGATACCAGATCGTGGCGGGTGAGCGGCGCTGGCGCGCGCATAAGATGATCGGTAAGGAATCGATCAAGGTTCTTGTCGTCGATCTTTCTGACGAAGAGATGGCGATGCTTGCCCTCGTCGAAAACGTAGCGCGTGAAGATCTGTGCGACTACGAGATCTCGCGATCGATTCGACGGACCGAAAAGGAATTTCCTAACCGCAAGCGCATGGCTGAAGCGTTGGGCATCTCGCGCTCCGAGTTGTACCGGTATCTTTCGTTTGGCGAGTTGCCGGATTTCGTCGTGCAGGATCTAGATGTGCAACCTCGCCTGTTGGGAGCCACCGCCGCGGAGAATGTCGTCTCGGTACTGCGCGGGCGGAATGCGGCGGCGTTCGACGTTGCCAAGGGCCTTTGGGCGCGCGTCGTTTCGGGCGATCTGGATCAGTCGAAATTTGGCAAGGCGATCAAGCAGGCTTTGGATGACGAGCGCAAGCCGGCGCCGGCCGTAAGCGATCGCAGTATCGACAAGATTTTTGCGGGTGGATCGCAGGCAGGGTCGATCACGAGAGACTCAATGGGGCTCACGGTCAAGATCAAAGCCGGATTACTGACCGAAGAAAAGGAACGGCAAATTCGGGAGTTGGTGACACAATTGTTTGCCGATAACAGCTAGTTGATTCCCTCCAGCAATTGGTCTTGATGCGGTGCGCTCAGCATCTGGGTCAATTTCCGAAGCTCCAAGAGTGTCTCAACTTGGGACACGCGCAGCGCGAAGTCACGCTCGTGCACTTCTAGATTGATCTAACGAGTGTCCCGACTTGGGACACTCGGTCTCCGCAGCAGCCTCCGCCGTTCACGCCCGGGGCGCAAACTTTCCCACACGCGCGCATCGAAAGGACTCCCACGGTTGTTTGCACGCCAACTCGTGAACTGATGCTATTTCCCAGTGGGAACGAGCTGTCTCAACGGCAGGACAATTGATGGCAAAGCACCATCGATGCAGATGAGGCGCGCGAAGTGTCTCATTCCCGCTCCCGCGTCTGGGCGTTCCATTTGGCGCCGAGACGACGCAGCTACTACCTCCTGGGCGCGTCGATGCGGGTAGCTTTCAGTGTGGGTGAATACCAGCTTGGGAAAGGCGGAGCCCGCCAGAGCGTCCAAAGCTTAACGGAAAGCCTGAACATCCTCCTAGCGACGGGGAACCCGACGGAGAAGCCGGTCACCGCCAGTCGAGCAAGTACCTCGCCTAGATAGCCGCAGAACAATGTTCGCTCCGATCGTTCGTGAAACAATCGACGCCGCGTTTCCACTCCTGCGATCGCTAGACAGGACGGGCTTGCCGGCCATTTTTTACGCTGTTCTGGGAAGATGTTTCACGAAATCGTCGGCGTGAACACAGGGTATCGGCATAAAAGGAACCGGCGAGCGGTCCGAAATGCGCATAACGGCCGCATCGTGACGAACAAGACGAAAAATGTAGCGCTCGATACGTCCGCAGTGAGGCGTCGAAGCTGCGTTAGACGGCGTTTCGCTGGTCGCGGCGAAGAACACCCGTCGCGAATCCGGATGGGGCGACGGAAGACATCGATCCGCCAGCTAATCTTCGTAAAACGCTGCGCGGATCAGCAAACTTTCCGCTTGCTCCCTCGTCCATTCAGACTGCTTGCCGCCCGCGTGCTGGTGAAAAAGCTCGGACGGAACATGCGCGAGCCGCAGGTATCTCAAAGTTAGGTTCAGCGTCCCCGCGCGTTCGCTCTCGCGAACTTCCGCGCGCGCGACAATCCCGAAGAGCGCTCATCATGCGCGACCGGGATCAGTCGCGGGAAGAAAATGTCGAGCACCGCGACCATCGAGAGCAATACGACGGCAACGAAGACCATCGCGCCAAGAAACTCGAGCAAAGACATATTCACCTCGTCCGGTCGCATAGTTTTGTATTGGAGATCTACTGGACTCAGTGTGAGCGAGGCATGGCAAAGTCGATGTCGCGATCAGCCGGGACAACAGGCATCTGTTCGACGCTTCAAATTTCCGTCCGCGCTTAATGTCTGGAATGCGCGCGGGCTGACCGAAATGCGTCCGCGGGCGTCCGGCGCGTCGAAATTCAAAGTCAGACGCAAGTGGCGAGTTGTCGGCGGAAAGGCCCCTGCGCAACGCCTACCTTGTATATTTCTTCGGTATCCGAAATAATGTGGCCGTGAAAATGCGCGCGGGATGCTTAGCGCAAATAAATCCGGACGGGCAAAGCTCAACAGGCCGCCGGCAATCCGATCCGCAACTGGCAGTGCGCGACGCGCACTCCACGCGACATCACTTCGTAGCGGCCACCACGAAGGCGTCTGATCTGTCAGGTAGCGTCAAAGCTCCTAATACCTGACTGTTGCTGAAAAAAACGACGCCCGTAAGCTTCGCACCCGGATATATGCAGGGCGCGGGTCCAAACGTGATCGTGGCGTCCAGCACGTCTTTGTCGCCATGAGGCGTGGCGGCTCCGCTGAACGTGCAGCCGCTCAAGCCTTCACCCTTGATCGAGCCGTCCTGCCCGATTACAAAAGTGGCGGTCTCGCCGTCCTTCGTCGATCCGGCCGCGCCCGAATACGTCCCGGCAACGGACGACAGCGCCACCGGACGTTCATAGTTGGCGTCATAAACCACGTTGAACTTGATGCTGTTCTGCTTCGCCGTGCTCGTATAGATCACGCCCTGAACGCTGTTCTTCGCGTTGTAGCCCGCGAGGACGGGCGTATCGGTCGCCGCCTTGCCGCTTATGTCGAAGGTGCGCGCATTGTCCGACTGAAAAGTGCCATGAGATGCGGATGCCGCACCCTGTACCAGACCTAGCGCGTTTGTCGTCGTGTTCGCATACACGAAATAGAAAGCGCCAGTCTCGAGCACTACGCCGCCCACGACGTTGCCGTTCGCATCGGTTCCGGAATAAAGGCCTTGTGCAGCGTTAGCCTCGGGCGCGCTCGGCGCATTATCGGAACTGCCGCCGCCCCCACCGCATGCGGCCAAAACGACTGTAACTGCAGATACTGCGACGACGCGTTTCATATTTTTCTGATGTCTGAACTTGCGCTAGCGGCAAGCGAATGAAATAAGCGATGACCGGAATCTTGAACGGGTCCGACAGCCTTTGGAGCGGCAGGCCATCGCGGTCCCGCGATTGCCGAATTTGGCCTTCCCCTTGGGGATAACGGCATGGAAGCGCACGACTTGAGGGCGTATGCTATTCATCGATGCGCCATGACGCAGCACTGTCAACGGCCGGACATAGAGCCGGCACATTCTTGTCGAAGCCCGCTACGCAGGGAGAGAGGACAGATCATGGATGACACGCCCACCATCGAATCGCGGATCAGCGCCGAGCCCGCGCGCAGCGGACTTGGCGTCGAGGCGCTGCAGCGCGATATCGTCGATAACCTCATCTGTCTGCAGGCGCGCTATCCGGAGATCGCCACGCCGCACGACTGGTACATGGCGCTCGCCTACGCCGTCCGCGACCGGATGATGACCCGCCGAGTCGCCACCACGCACACCTATGTAGCGCGCGACGCAAAAGTCGCGTGTTATCTGTCCGCTGAATTTCTCATCGGCCCCCAACTCGGCAACAACCTGATCAATCTCGGCATCGAAAGCAACGCGCGCGAAGCGTTGCAGGCGCTCGGACTCGACCTCGATACGCTGCTGTCGATCGAAGAGGAACCGGGCCTTGGCAACGGCGGCCTCGGACGCCTGGCCGCGTGCTATCTCGACTCGCTTTCCACGCTCGAAATCCCGGCGATCGGGTACGGAATCCGCTATGAGTTCGGCATCTTCGATCAGGAAATCCGCGACGGCTGGCAAGTGGAAATCACCGACAAATGGCTGCAGAAGGGCAACCCGTGGGAAATCCTGCGCACGGACGTCGCGTTCTACGTGAACTTCGGTGGCCGCACCGAAAGCTCGACCGATGAAGCGGGCCGCTTTCATGTGCGCTGGATTCCTGCCTATACGGTCAAAGGCGTGGCCTGCGATACGCCGATCCCCGGTTTTCACGTCAATACATGTAACTCGTTGAGGCTCTGGAAAAGCGAGGCAGTCGAGTCGTTCGATCTTCAGGATTTCAATGCCGGCGACTATTACGAAGCCGTGCACGAGAAGGTGCTTTCGGAGACGCTGTCGAAGGTGCTTTATCCAAATGACGAGCCCGAAGCGGGTAAGCGCTTGCGGCTCGCGCAGCAGTACTTCTTCGTTTCGTGTTCGTTGCAGGATATGTTGCGCCTGCTTGCGCTCAAGGGCGAGCCGATCAATCGCTTGCCGGACATGTTCACGGCGCAATTGAACGACACGCATCCGTCGATAGCCGTCGCCGAGTTGATGCGCCTGCTCGTGGATGAGCGGCAACTGCCTTGGGACGACGCCTGGGACATCACGCAGCGCACGCTCGCCTATACGAATCACACGCTGTTGCCCGAAGCGCTCGAGACGTGGGGCTTGCCATTGTTTCAGGGCTTGTTGCCGCGATTGATCGAGATCATCTACGAGATCAATCGCCGCTTCCTCGATGATGTCCGCCAACGATATCCCGGCGACGAAGCGCGGATCGCGCGCATGTCGCTGATCGACGAAAGCGGCACGAAGCGCGTACGCATGGCGCATCTTGCGACGGTCGGCAGTCACGCGATCAACGGTGTGGCCGCGCTCCATTCGGCACTGCTCGAAAAGACGGTGCTGCGAGATTTCGCCGAGCTATGGCCCGAGCGCTTCCATAACGTGACCAACGGCGTCACGCCGCGCCGCTTCATGATGCTCAGCAATCCGGGTCTCGCGAAACTGCTGGACGAGGGGCTGGGGGAAGGTTGGGCGACCGATCTCGGCAGACTGCGCAAGCTGTCCGAATACGCCGACGATGCCGCATTTCAGGAACGCTGGCGCAACGTGAAGCAGGCGAACAAGCAGATCCTCGCGGATAAGATCAAGAGCGCGACGGGCATCGTCGTCGATCCTGCGGCGCTGTTCGACATACAGGTCAAGCGAATCCACGAGTACAAGCGGCAACATCTGAACGCGCTATACATCGTGACGCAGTACATGCGTCTGCGCCGCGATCCACAACTCGCGCTGACGCCGCGCTGCTTCGTATTCGGCGGCAAGGCCGCGCCGGGCTACGCGATGGCCAAGCTCATCATCCGGCTGATCAACGGCATCGCTGAAGTCGTGAACGACGATCCCGCGATGAACGGCCGCCTGAAAGTCGTATTCTTCCCGGACTTCAACGTCAAGAACGCACACTTCATTTACCCGGCTGCGGACCTGTCCGAGCAGATCTCGACCGCGGGCAAGGAGGCTTCGGGCACCGGAAACATGAAGTTCATGATGAATGGCGCGTTGACCATCGGTACGCTCGATGGCGCGAATATCGAGATGCGCGAAGAAGTCGGCGATGAAAACTTCTTCCTGTTCGGCCTGAATGCGGACGAAGTGGAACGCGTGAAGCGCGAAGGGTATCGTCCGGCCGACTATGCGGATGCGAATCAGACGTTGCGGGAAGTGCTGGAGTTGATCGGCAGCGGGCACTTCTCGCGCGGAGATCGAGAGATGTTCCGTCCGCTGGTCGACAACCTGCTGCACCACGATCCGTTTCTGGTGCTTGCCGACTATGCCGCGTACGTCGCGCGTCAGGAAGATGTGAGCGCCGCCTGGCGCGACGAGCGGCGCTGGACTCGCATGTCCATCCTGAATACCGCCTATGCAGGCAAGTTCTCTTCGGACCGCGCGGTTCACGAATATTGCGAGCGGATCTGGAATATCCGCCCCGTGAAGATTTCCATCGAACGACGAAACTAGTTTTTCTTCCCGAGATCGCGCAGACGCTTGCCGGCCATCAGATCGTTGCCGAGTTTCTCGAGCGAAACGCCGCGCGTCTCGGGCACGTAGAAGAACACGACGACCGCAAAGATGACGTTGAGGATCGCATAGAGCACGAAGGTGTTCGCTTCGCCGACGGTCGACAGCAAGCTCAGGAACGTGGCCGCGACCGCCATGTTGGCGACCCAATTGACGAGCGTCGAAACGGCGATGCCGAAGTCGCGCCCTTGCTGCGGCTGGATCTCCGAGCACAGGATCCAAACGAGCGGGCCGGCAGACATGGCGAACCCCGCGATGAAAAGCAGCAGCGACGCGACCGCCAGAATCTGTGCCGTGAGGCCGGCGACTCCGGCATGCAGCAGGAACCCGAGCGAACACATGCCGATTGCCATGATGGCGCATCCCGCATAGAGGATCGGCTTGCGGCCCCAACGGTCGACGAAGGCAATCGCGCCGAAGGTCGCAATGACGTTGACGAGGCCGACGATGACTGTCGCCCACAGTTGCTGTTCATGAGTCGCGAAGCCGGCCAGTTCGAAGATGCGCGGAGCGTAGTACATCACGACGTTGATGCCGGTGAGTTGCTGGAACACCTGCAGCACGACTCCGAGCAGTACCGAGCGACGGAAGTTCGCGTTTTGCCGCAACAGGCTCCATCCTCGCTGGGGCCGCGTGTTGTCTTCGTTGACCTGTTCGAGTTCGGCTTGCACGTCGGCGGGATTGGCGTAGAAGCGTTGAAGGACGGCGCGCGCTTCGTCGGCGCGGTTGCGCTGAAGCAGCCAGCGCGGGCTATCGGGAAGGGCGAGCACGCCTGCGAGGAAGAAGACGGCGGGAATCGCGATGACGCCGAGCATCCAGCGCCAGTCGGCCACGTACGACAGTCCGATGTTCGACAGGAAGGCGGCCAGGATTCCGACGGTAATCATCAACTGATACGTCGAGATCATCGCGCCGCGTACTTGTCGCGGCGCAACCTCCGAAAGATAAAGCGGCGCGGTGAAGGACGCCATTCCGACCGCGAGGCCCAGCAGCAAGCGTGCGCCGATCAGATGAGCCGGACTCGCCGCGAACCCGGACCATAGCGATCCCGCAATGAAAAGTATCGCCGCCAGCACGAGCGCATAGCGGCGTCCGAGACGCCACGATAGCCAGCCCGCACCCAGTGCGCCGATCGCCGCGCCTACCATCATCGAGCTGACGATCCATTCCTGTGCGCGATCGCTCAGAACAAAATGCTTCGCGATGAAAGGCAGTGCGCCCGAGATCACCCCGATGTCGAGGCCGAACAGCAGGCCGGCGAGCGCCGCCATCAGGCAGACGAAGAGACCATATCGTCCGGTTTTCGTGGATGTCGGGACGCTGCGGTCGGCGAGGGTGCTCATCTGAGTTGTCTCCAGGTTGCGCTTCAAACCGGTCACGGTGGCAGTCGGGCGGCTTTGCTTCGACCATGCGACTGCGCACATGATCGAAGATGAGAATTAGCGCGGGATGAGCGCGCGATGAAGGACGCCTGAATCGTGTGACCGGCCGACATCGTACCGGTGAGCGTCAATTGCCGCCCAATGCCATCGCCTCGTTGTTGTGCCTGGTCAATTCTTCGTGCGCGCGTGCGATCTGACGTGCACAGACGCCGGTGACACGCGCCGCTGCTCGGCTTCGAATTTGCCGCCCGAAATGACCCGATTATTTTTTTGGAAAAGGCGCTTGACGTCGTCGAAATAGCCCCGCATAATTCGCCTCCCGTTGAATGACGGCGCGCAACAAAGCAAGCGAATAGCGAAGCAAATAACTGCGCAAATGCTCTTTAAAAACTAACAGCCGATAAGTGTGGGCGCTTGATGGCGAGTGCGGCTGGTTCTTCGGAATCGGCGATAG